>JBGSWX010000292.1:0-3614 GCA_041751695.1 Burkholderiaceae bacterium
ATGGGCCTCGCCGCAGAGCCGGACGATTCCGAGCAAGGCGTGGCTGATCGCGCGCGCTGCAGAAATGGGGCTGCGCCACGCGGCTGCGCCACGCCGGCCGCCGCATTGGGGCGGATATCGCGTCGCGCCGAACGCGATCGAGTTCTGGCAGGGAAGACCGTCGCGACTGCACGATCGGCTGCTCTATACGCGCACCGATGCCGGATGGACGCGGGTCCGCCTCGCGCCGTAGACCACGCATCACCCTTCACCTTTCGCGTTTCACCGTGCGTTCTGCGGCTATCATCGCGCCATCGCAGAGGGAAGCGGCATGAGGAGCATCGATGAGTGAACAAACGATCTCGGTCATCATCGTCGAAGACGAGCCGGAGTTTCGGCGGCGCTTCGTGCAGATCGTGGAGAACGAGCCGAGCATGAAGCTCGTGGGTGCGGCCTCGAACAAGCGTGAGGCGCAGGCCATTATCGACCGCGAATCGTTTGACGTGATGCTGATCGATCTGGGGCTGCCCGACGGCAGTGGCATCGAGCTGATTCGCCACGTGAGCCAGAAGAAGCCCGACGTCGACATCATGGTGGTCACCGTATTCGGCGACGAGCAGCATGTGGTGTCGTCGATCGAAGCGGGCGCCACCGGCTACATCCTCAAGGACTCGGCACCCGCCGACGTGATCTCGTGCATTCGGTTGTTGCGCGCCGGCGGATCTCCGGTCAGCCCCGTGGTCGCGCGCAGCGTGTTGCGGGCGATTCGCAACCGCATGAGCACCACCGCACCCGCGCGCCTGCCCGGCACGGAGCAGAACCCGCTGTCTGCGCGCGAGACTGAAATTCTGCAGTTGCTTGCCAAAGGCATGAGCTTCAACGAGATCGGCGACATCCTCGGTATTTCGCCGCACACCGTGACCGCGCACATCAAGAAGATTTATCGCAAGCTTGCCGTGCACTCGCGCGGCGAAGCGGTGTACGAAGCGACGCAAATGGGGTTGCTGAAAAACTGAAGCACCTACGGCTCCGCTCCGGCGTGCCGGTTCGCCTCGTTCAATCGCTGGCGACAGCCGCCGCGCTGCTCCTGTCACTCTGGTTCGTTGCTCCCTCGGCGGCCGCCGACGACACCGTCAAGATCGACCGCATCGAATGGATAGCGGGCACGCGCGCGGCGTTTCCGCCCCCTGACTCCCAATGGCAGTCACATGCGCTGCCGCTGCGCTGGTCGTCGGGCAGCGGCTCCCGACAGGGCGTGTGGCTGCGTTTGATGTTCAAGCTGCCGGAAGCGCCCACCGAGGGCTGGAGCCTGTTGCTCAATCGCCTGCCCACCGGTGGCACGATCTACGTCAACGGCAAGATGGTCGCCGACCTGCCGCTCGATTCCGAACGGCGCTACGTTCGCTGGCGCCGCCCGCATCTGGTCAATCTGCCGACCGGCTTCCTGCAGGATGCAAACGACATACTGATCTACACCTCGTACGGCGTCGGAGTGCACGGCATCGGACCGATCGAGATCGGGCCCACCGCGGAGTTGCAGCGGCGCTACGGCGGCGAGTTCTTCGTCAGCCACACGCTGCGCTGGGTGGCATTACTGCTAACGGTGTTGATGGCGGTGGGCTTTGCTGCGCTGTGGCTGCGCCGGCGTTCGGAGAACCTGTTCGGATTGCTGTCGTTGATGTCGGCGTTCTGGGCCCTGCGGTCGCTCGACTTCGTGTTCGACGCGATGCCGGTGGAAGCACGCTTCTGGACGCGCGGTGCGTTTTATCTGGGCACTGCTGTATTCACGGCGGTCGCGACGATCACGATGTGGCGCCAGGGCGGTCGCCATCGGCTGCGCGCCGAGCTTGGACTGATGGTGCTGGCCGCCATGGGCCCCGGCTTGTACTTGCTGTCGGGCGACACGTTCGATCTGACGGCCGGTGCGTTGTGGCAGGCGATGATGCTGACCGCGCTGGCCACGGGTGTGCTAACGCTCGCGGGCCACGCGCTGTTCACGCCGTCGCTGATGTTGAAGGGGATCGTCACCGCGCTGGTGCTGGCGCTCGGCGCCGCCATTCACGATTACCTGGTTTCCATCGGCGTGCTGCCGTTTGCGAGTCCGGAACTGTTGAACATCGCCACCCCCGTGATGCTGATCGCGCTCGGCGCGACGTTGATCGACCGCTTCGTGCGATCGCTGGCCGACGTCGAAAAAACCAACACCGAGCTCGAAACCCGCATCCACGAGCGCGAGCAACTATTGAAGCGCAACTTCGACCGGCTGCGCGAGAGCGAACGGCTGAAAGCGAGCGCGCAGGAGCGGCAGCGCATCATGCAGGACATGCACGACGGCCTCGGCTCGCAGCTGCTGTCGTCGTTGATGCTGGTCGAGCGCGGCGCAATGTCGAACGAACAGGTGGCGCAGATTCTGCGCGAGTCGATCGACGACATGCGCCTGGCGATCGACGCGCTGGCCGCCGAAGACTCCGACCTGCTGGCCGCGCTGGGCAACATGCGCTTCCGCATGGAGCCGCGACTCAAAGCGGCCGGCATGGACCTGCAATGGGACGCGCGCAATCTGCCGGAGGAAGTCGATCTGGATCCGAACGCGGTGCTGCCGGTGCTGCGCATCGTGCAGGAGGCGCTCACCAACGCGATCAAGCACAGCCGCGCGCGCATGGTGCGCGTGATGCTGGCCATCGATCACGAAGGCGATTCACAATGGCTGTCGATTCGCGTGACCGACAACGGGCGCGGACTGACGACCACCACCGGTGCCACCGGACGCGGCATGCTGAACATGCGCAATCGCGCGCAACGAATCGGCGCCTTCCTGAAGTTTGAATCGGTGCCTGGCGCCGGCACGATGATCATGATTCGGCTGCCGCTCGATACGACCCCCGGACCCACTACGCGCGCACAGCAGCTGTCGCTCGATACCGAAGCTGTGATCGAGCAGGTTCGGCAGGCCGACTTCGGAGTGCGCGGGCAGCAGGCGCCTAGAGCGCCCTAGATTCGTGGCGCCGCAGGCCGACTCGGATTCCCTGTTCGACGACGCCGAGGATGATCTGTTCGGCGAACCGACCGTGTCGCGCGCCGGCACTTTGGTCGAAGCGGCAGAGTTTGACGAGTCGCTGACGCGCTTGGGCCGGATGTTGCCGCGCAGTGTTCATCTGGGAACATCATCGTGGTCGTTTCCCGGTTGGCGCGGCCTGCTATGGCGCGGCGACGACGCGAATACAAACTACAGCGAATCGCAATTGGCGCGCGACGGGCTGCGAGCGTATGCACGGCACCCGGTGCTTCGCTGCGTCGGTATCGACCGCACTTTTTATCAGCCGCTGACGGTTGCCGAGTACGAGCGTTACGCCGCCCAGGTGCCGCCGGACTTTCGCTTCCTGGTCAAGGCACCGGCGATGGTTGCCGATGCCGCCATGCGCGGCAAGCGCGGCGATCCCGTCGAAGCCAACCCGCTGTTTCTCGATCCATCCGCCACGCTCGACCATTTTGTCGTCCCGGCTGTCGAGGGACTGCAGGCTCGCGCCGGGCCGCTGGTGTTTCAGCTATCGCCGATGCCCCGCGAAATGACGAGCGCTGACGCCGCAGTTGCCACCATCGAACGCATCGGCGCGTTGCTGAATGCATTGCCGCGC
>JBGSWX010000293.1:0-2298 GCA_041751695.1 Burkholderiaceae bacterium
TCGAGCACCAGCACCGCGCGCGTGATCTTTGGATCCTTCGCAGCGGAATCGATCGCCAGCAGGATGTCTCGCACGCGCGTTTCGAAGCGCTGCTCGCCGAGCGCCTCGGCCACCGCCGCTTCGCGCGGCCCGATCGTGTACTCCTCGACGATGTCGCCCTGCAAATTAACCACCAGCGCCGAATCGGCCGCCACCACCACCGGTGCGTCGCTTGACAACCAGGCCAGTACCAGCACCGCAACAAGCGCCAGGAATAGCAGGTTCAGGACTAACCGGCGCGTAAAGTTAAGCGCGCTCCAAAGACCGCCGAAGAAGCGACGAATGATTCCCGGACGAGCCGCCATGGAAGAATTTCTCCGAGATCAGTGAGATTTAATCATCGTGCCGACACCCTGGTCGGTCAAAATTTCGAGCAGCAGGCAATGATCGACTCTGCCGTCGATGACGTGCACCGAGTTGACACCGCTCTTGGCAGCCTCCAGCGCAGACGAAATTTTGGGCAGCATGCCTCCGGAAATCGTGCCGTCGGCAAACAGACTGTCAATCTGCCGCGCCGAAAGTCCGGTCAACAGTCTGCCGCCTTTGTCGAGCACGCCCGGCGTGTTGGTTAGCATCACCAATTTTTCGGCCTTCAGAATCTCTGCGATCTTGCCGGCAACGACATCGGCGTTGATGTTGTAGGTCAGATTGTCGGCACCGAAGCCGATCGGCGAAATCACCGGAATGAATGCGTCGTCCTGCAGCGCTTTGACCACCGCGGGATTGATCGCCTCGATTTCGCCGACGTGGCCGAGGTCATGGCTCTTGGTTGGGTCGGCGATATCAGGCAAGCGCAACTTGCGCGCACGAATCAAGCCGCCGTCCTTGCCGGTCAACCCGACCGCCTGGCCGCCGAAACGATTGATCAGCGTCACCAGCTCGCCTTGTATTTCTCCCGCAAGCACCCATTCGACGACTTCCATCGTCTCGGCGTCGGTCACGCGCATGCCTTGAACGAACGTTGATTTCTTTCCGACGCGCTCCAGCGCCTCGTCGATCTGCGGACCGCCGCCGTGCACGACGACGGGATTCATGCCGACCAGCTTCAACAGCACCACGTCGTGCGCGAAGGCTTCCTTGAGGTTTTGATCGACCATCGCGTTGCCGCCATACTTGATGACGATGGTCTTGCCGTGGAAGCGCCGGATGTAGGGCAGTGCCTCGGACAGAATTTCAGCTTTGAGCTGCGGGGCGATCAGTGCAGTAGCGACTGTCGTGTTGTCGGAAAGCGCAGCATTCATTGGCGCGCGAATCTTACACGCGCACTTTGACGAACCTACGGTGCGCGCGGGCGAATCTCTATCTCGACGGGTTGCGTAACGAGCTTCTTGTCGCGCGTTTCAAGGCGCAGCTCGACCTTGATCTTCTCACCCACCGCCAGCGGCCGCTTCAAGTCCATCAGCATCATGTGCTGTCCGCCCGGCTTTAACTCGACTGTGCTTCCGGGCGGCAGATCGAGACCTTTCAGCGGGCGCATCTGCATCACGCTGCCGCTCATCGCCATTTCGTGGATCTCGACCACACCGGCCACCGCGCTGGACGCACCGATGATGCGCACGCCGTCCTTCGATGTGAGCCGCATGAAGGCGCCGGTGCCCGCTTGACCCTCCACCGTTGGCCGTGCCCATGCCGACAGGACTTCGACTTGCGCCTGGGCCGCCAGCGACACCGCCATCAGTGCGGCAAATACAAAGTGCTTCATCATCACCTCTTGCCTAGAGAACGTAGCGCGCCAGATCTTCATCGCGCGCCAGCTCAGCCAGTTTGGAATCGACATACGCCGCGTCGATACGAATCTGCAGCGCATCGCCACTCACACCGCTGCCTGCACCGAACGATACTTCTTCCAGCAGCTTTTCGAGCACCGTGTACAGCCGGCGGGCGCCGATGTTCTCGGTTCTTTCGTTCACCGAATGAGCGATCTCCGCAAGCCGGTGAATGCCATCGTCGGTGAACTGCAAGGTGCAACCGTCGGTCGCCAGCAACGCCTCGTATTGCTCCGTCAAACTGGCCTCGGTCGTTTTCAGAATGCGCTCGAAGTCATCGACTGTCAGCGAATCGAGCTCGACGCGAATCGGAAAGCGGCCCTGCAGCTCCGGAATCAGGTCCGACGGCTTGGCCAGGTGAAATGCGCCCGATGCGATAAATAGAATGTGATCGGTTTTCACCATGCCGTACTTGGTGTTGACCGTCGTGCCCTCGACCAGCGGCAGCAGATCGCGCTGTACGCCCTGGCGCGACACGTCGGCGCCCTGCATT
>JBGSWX010000294.1:0-2466 GCA_041751695.1 Burkholderiaceae bacterium
CCGCACCTTCGGGTGCCGGCCGCGCGCGCTCGATGATCTGCGCGAGAAAGTAGCGCGCCCAGGCGGCGTCGGCCGCGATGTACGGCTTCAGCACCGCCTCGGCATCGGCCAACCCCGTGGTGCGGGCGGCTTCGGCCGAGCTCTGGAGAGCCTGCTCATTGAAGCGGTCAAACGACAGGCTCGCAATGGCCTGCTCGGCATCGCGCGCAACGCTCGGTGAACTCTTGATGGCCTGTCCGCGCTCCGATACGCCGACCTCGACCAGCATCGTCGGGTCGGTCGGATGCACGCACGAGATTCCGATCACGAACATCGAATTGCGCTGCTCGTTCGCCTTGGCCGCGTCCTTGCGCGGCGATGTGTCGTCGAGCTGCACGGCTTCCAGTGTGTGGCGCGCGCAGCGTGTGCCGGCGTGACGCACGATCGTCTCCTCGTGCTTGCCGATCTTCCAGCGCTCCGATAACTTGGCGTGGCGCGAGCGAGCCAGTTCGAGCAGCGCGCCATCAGTTTCGATCGGCTTGCCAAGCATCTCGCTCGACAGCACGAGCACGGCGGTGTGGTCGCCGCCGGCAGAAAGGTGCCGGCCCATCGAGCCGCTGCGAGGATTACTGGTGGCAACGAACCACGCGGAATCGGTCGGCGTGGCCACCGCAAACCCGATGAAACCCCATGGCGCTCCGGGCGCTGTCTGCGGAATCTGCGCAACTCGGTCCTCGATACTCGGGGGTTCGTTGGCGGGCGCGCGCTGCGCATGAGCAACGCTGGCGACGAGCGCAGCAATAAGGAAAGGGGGCCAGGAGCGCATCGATAATCCTCTTGCGATTTGGCCGGATCATAGTGAGCCGCCCGCCGCACCGATCCGGCGAGAAGCCGGGTAAGACATAGCGCAAGTCCGCGCCGATCGGCGGTCATCATTGAGGGGACGACCATGTTTCCAGGCAAAGCCTGAACTGCTTGACGCCAATGCTGAGCGAGTGCACGTAGTGCCGCGTCTTGCGCGGCTTCGGAAGTTGAATCTGGCTCGCGCGCCCGACGCCGGGCGGCCGCGGCATCTAAGTGCCGCCAGTGGATTAGTGCGCGTTGGAAGTTACCTGTACGTGATCGCCGATGACGAACATCACCTCGGAGTTTTTGCGGCGGACGATCATCGACTTGCCGGGACGTTGTTTCGGGTGCGGCGTGGTGCGCTGCCGTCGGGCAAGAAAGCGCGCAAACGTTACAAGCCCGATTTCGAAGCTCTCGTCGCGCTGCCGCCGTTCCATGGATCTCCTCACGGAGCGTTGTTCGCGATGGGCTCGGGCTCGAAGCCGAATCGTCGGTCGGGCACCTTGATGGAGCTAAACGCGGAGGGAGCCGCGGTTGGCCGCCCGCGCGCGATCAGCCTGCAGAGCTGGTTTGCCCGGTTACAGCGCGAGTTTCGCGAGGTCAACCTAGAAGGCGCGTTCATCGACGGCGAAAATCTGGCGCTGCTGCAGCGAGGCAATAAAGGCAACCCGCGCAACGCGCTCGTCCGAATCGCGCTGGCGCCGGTGCTCGATGCGACGGCGCGCAGACGCACGATGCCTACGCCCGAACTGACCGACGTAACCGATTTTTCTTTGGGCGCATTCGACGATGCGCCGCTGTGCTTCACCGATGGAGCAGCGCTGCCTTATGGTGGATTCGCGTTTACGGCAGTGGCTGAAGCGACCGACGACAGCTACGCCGACGGCGTCTGCGTCGGCTCTGCGATCGGGATCGTCGACAGAGATGATCAACTACGGGCGTTGTGGCATATCGAGCCCGCGCTGAAGGTCGAGGGCATCGAGGCGCGCTTGAATGGCAAAGCGCTCGAGCTGACTGTCGTTACCGACGCCGATCAATCATCGGTGCCGGCGCAACTGCTGACGGTTACGCTGCGCTAGCGTAAATCGGCAGCGGGCTTGCCGCGGCGTCGCCGCCGGTGCCCTTTGTTACGATCCAATCGGGCTGAGTCGCGAGCAATGGCGCACCGGTTCACATCCCATCAGACTTCAGGGCACCCGTGTCCGCGATTGCACTTCAAGCGGTGAGCAAGCATTGGGCGACACCGCGGGGTGACGCGCACGCCGTGCGCAATCTTTCGTTCGCGCTCGAGCAAGGCACGCTGAACGTGCTGCTGGGCCCCTCGGGCTGCGGCAAATCCACCACGCTGCGGATCATTGCGGGGCTTGAAACAGCAGACGCGGGCAGCATCAGCATCGGCGGTCGCGACGTGACGCGGATGCCGCCGGCGCAGCGCAATATTTCGATGGTGTTCCAGTCGTACGCGCTGTTTCCGCATCTCGATGTCGGCGAGAACATCGTCTTCGGGCTCAGAGTGCGCAAGGTGTCCGATGAAGAGCGCAACCGACGCCTGTCAGAAGTAGCCGGCCTGCTCGGGCTGTCGACGCTGCTTGATCGCAAACCCGGGCAACTTTCCGGCGGCCAACAGCAGCGCGTGGCGCT
>JBGSWX010000295.1:0-1779 GCA_041751695.1 Burkholderiaceae bacterium
TATGGACACTGAGGTCCTCATCGTCGGCGCCGGTCCGACCGGGCTGATGCTCGCGAATCAACTTGCACGACATGGCGTGCGTGCGCTGATCATCGACCGGCATGCAGGCCCGTCGCTGCAGACGAGGGCACTGGGGGTGCAGGCGCGTACGTTGGAGATCTACTCGCACCTCGGCATCGTCGAGCGTGCGATCGAGCTCGGCAAACGCGCTACCGGTGCCAACATGTGGGCCGAGGGGCGACGGACCGCGCGAATTCCGATCGGCGACATCGGACGCGACTTGAGTCCGTATCCGTTCCTGCTGATTCTGGGCCAGGACGACAACGAGCGGCTGATGGGCGACGCACTTCGTGTCCATCATGGAAACACCGTGCGTTGGAACACCGAGCTGGTCGGCGTTGCGCAAGACGGCAGTAACGTCAAGGCAACGCTCAAGCAAGCGGATGGAACGCTCAGCGAAATCACAGCCGCGTGGGTCGCAGGGTGCGACGGCGCGCGCAGCGCAGTGCGCGAGCTGAACGGGATCGAGTTCGTGGGCGCGCCGTACGAACATGTTTTCTTCGTTGCCGATACGCAAGTCACGGGCGCGATGGTGTCCGATGAGCTCAACGTCTATCTGTGGCGCGAAGGATTTCATCTGTTCTTCCCGATGCGCGGAGCCGATCACTGGCGCATCGTTGGCATTCTGCCACCGCAACTGCGAGGAAGGGACGACCTCACTTTCGAGGACGTCGTTCCTTCGGTGCGCCAGTACGTCGGGGAGTTGTCGTTCAAGGCGTGCAGCTGGTACTCCACATACCGCATCCATCATCGGTGCGCCGCGCGTTTTAGGGACCGGCGCTGCTTCCTGCTCGGCGACGCGGCACACGTCCACAGTCCGGTCGGGGCGCAGGGCATGAACACCGGCCTGCAGGATGCGTACAACCTCGCGTGGAAGGTCGCACTCGTCGTGTCGGGGCGCGCCGATGCAGCGCTGCTCGATTCGTATGAGGACGAGCGCGTTCCGGTGGCGAAGCGGCTGCTGAGCACGACCGATCGTGCGTTCTCGCTGATCGTCTCCGATAACTGGCTGGCTGGCTTGTTTCGCACGCGCGTGCTGGCGCGAGTCGCGGCCTTTGCAATGCGCATCGATCGCGTGCGCACGCTCGCGTTTCGAACCATCTCGCAGATCGGGATCGAGTATCGCAACAATCCTTTATCCGAAACGCTGACGGGGCTGCCTGAATCAGCACCGCGCGCCGGTGATCGTTTTCCGTGGCTGCGGCTCAAGCTGCAGCCGAACGGAGCCATCGAAGACATGTTCGCAAAACTCGGTGACACGCGATTCAAC
Source organism: Burkholderiaceae bacterium (assembly GCA_041751695.1). Classification (GTDB taxonomy): domain Bacteria; phylum Pseudomonadota; class Gammaproteobacteria; order Burkholderiales; family Burkholderiaceae_F; genus JACCZX01. The sequence continues at coordinate 1,331 of JBGSWX010000295.1, forward strand.
CTGATCGTGATCGGGCAACCCTTCGCTTCGGCCGGCATGCCGGACTCCGGCGATCTATTGCGCATCCACGTAGTTCCGAGAGATTCCGTCAACGACCGCGAACTTGCACGCGTGAAAATTCCGCAGCCGTCGTTCTACCTGCTGCGTCCCGACGGCCACGTCGGCCTTGCAGGGACGTACCTGGATACCGAAGTGGTGTCGCGCTACTTATCCGCGCGGCTGCACCTTGTGACATGAGAACGTGAGGCCTATCCGCTCCGCGATTAGAGGAGCGCCGCCTCAACAAGAACGTCGACTCCGGCCGCGGGCGTAATCGCGCCGGCAGGCAATGCCTCCCCAGCGCGCCAGCGCGCGATTGCATCGCGCTTGGATTCGCCCGCAACAAGAAAAAGCACCTCGCGCGCGCGGCTCAGTCGGGCCGCGCTCAGCGCGACACGCTGCGCGTGCGG
>JBGSWX010000296.1:0-3539 GCA_041751695.1 Burkholderiaceae bacterium
TCGCGAATTCCGATTTCGTCGTCGACGACGAGGATGTTGGCCATGACCGATCAAGAAGTTAATTTGCACACTAGCGTGCAAGCTTACGCCGCCGCGTGCAACCAAATCGGCCACGTCAGGCCGCGTGCAACGCCGGCGTCACGGCAACCCCTGCCAGCCGCCTGAACACGATGGTCACGACAGCACCACCACTTGGCCTGACACCGCTGCCGCCGCGATTGATGACTTCGATGCGCGCGCCGTGTTCGTCGACGATCTTTTTCACCATTGCCAATCCGAGGCCAGTGCCGCCGGGCTTGCTCGTGACATAAGGCTCGAATGCACGGCGCAGTATATTCGCCGGAAAGCCCGGCCCGTTGTCCTCGATGGCGAAGCGAACCGCGCGCGCCTTCGTGTTCGCTTCTTCGATTTCGACCAGCTCGGTGCGCACCAGAATGCGCGCGTCGCTGCGGCCGACCAGCGCATCCTGTGCGTTGACGATCAGGTTGTGAATGACCTGCCGCAACTGCGTCGCGTCGCCTTCGATCAGCGGCAATCCCGGTCGCAACGACAACTCGATGGCCCCGGCGCCGACTTCGAATCCATACAGCGCCGCCACCTCCTCGACCAGCGTGTTGAGCGCAAGCGGCGACAGCCGCGCCGGCGGCACGCGCGCGTAGTCGCGAAAATCGTCGACCATGCGCTTCATCGCGGTCACCTGGTTGACGATGGTCGAGGTGCCGCGCTTCAAGACGTCGGCATCGGGCAGCGACAATTTTTCGATCAGCTTCATCTGCAATCGCTCGGCGGCCAGCTGAATCGGCGTCAGTGGATTCTTGATTTCGTGCGCCAGGCGGCGCGCCACTTCACCCCACGCCAATGCACGCTGCGCCGAAATGATCTGCGTGATGTCGTCGAACACGATCACGTAGCCCAGGCCATCATCGAGCGGCAGGCGCGAGCCGCGCGCCAGCAGCATCAGCGGCTCACCCGCGGCATTGCCCTTGGTCGGCGCCGGTGCGCGCTTGACTTCGAGCTGCTGCTGCCACGAATCCTTCGGCGAGGCCGCTAGAGCATGGTCGGCAAACGCCGTGGTGAGCGCGGCAGCGAGAGCGGCATCGAGCTCGTGCAGCGGCGCGCCGGTTTGCTGCATCAGCAGATGCCCGAGGATGCGCGAGGCGCCGTGATTGGCGGTCACGAGCCTGAAGTCGGTGTTCAGCACCACCACGCCCGCCGATAAATTGCCGAGCACGCGCTCCAGATACGTCCTCGCGTTTTCGACCTCGCGCTGTTTGGTCTCGACCTGATCGCGCGCTTCGGTCAACTGCCGCGTCATGGCGTTGAACGACTGCGTCAACACGTTGAGCTCGTCGTTGCCGCCGAACTCGCGCACCTGCCGATAGTCGCCTTCGGCCACCGCCTTGGTGCCTTCGGCTACCTGCAACAGCGGCGCGGTCATCGAGCTGGCCAGCAAAACGCTCGACGCGATGGCGGCAAAAATCGACAGCAGCAACGTCAGCGTCAAGGTCAACCCGTAAATGGTCTGCAGGCCGGAGCGCGCGAGCGAGAGTTCCTGATAGTCGCGATAGCCGCTTTGCAGCGCCTCGGCATTGGCGGCGATCGAAGGCGGAACCGGCTGGATCAGCTGCAACAGTCGCACTTCGTTGGGAGGCACGATGCTGCCGAAAACTGCGCCGCCCTTAGCGTCGTCGCGCAACGCTCCGAGCCCTTCGCTCTTCGGCGCATCCACGCTCGCACTGGGACCCGGAGCCGGTATCGGAACGATGACGCGTGCACGCAGCCCCTGGCGCGGATCGAGCGCGCCGGCCTCGCCTTCGGTCGTGGCAAAGATCAGTTTCGCGCGCGCCTGCCGCAGGTCGGCGGCCGACGGAATCTCGGGCACGAGCTGCGACAACTGCGTACCGCTGCTGCCGATCAACTGACCGTTGGCGCTCAGCAGCAACGCATCCTGAATGCCGCCCTGCTCGCGCAGGCGGTTGAGCAGCGTCAACTGAGACGATTCGGGCACATCCGATAGTTCGAGCGCCCAGCTGCGCGCCTTGGCGCTGACGTCGTCCTTCAGATTGTCGAGCGCCGCGCGCCCGAGCGTGAGCCCCGATTCGAGCGCGCGATCGACGCGCACGTCGAACCACGATTCGATCGAGCGCGACAAGAACTGCGTCGAGACGATGTAGATCAGCACGCCGGGCAGCACGCCCATTAACGCGAACGCGATCGTGAAGCGTAGCATCATGCGCGCGCCGAACTGGTTGGCGCGCAGCCGCCGTACGAGCCGCCGGATCAGCGCGAGCACCAGCACGAACAAGAGTGCGGCAATCACGCCGTTGATGCCGAGCAGCAGTGGATAGTTGCGCTCGAAAAACGCCGTGTTGCTGCTGGCCGACGCTAGCAGGAACAGCAGTACGCCGCCCGCTGCGAGAGCGGTTAAAAGGCCGTAGCGAAGTGCGCGCGACATTCGCTAACGCATCAGTTCCGCGGTCACCGGCACGTCGCGCCAGTCCGACGTCAGCGTCCACTCGCGGCTGGTGATCGCGTTGACCTGAAACGGTTTTGGCAATTGCGTGACGTCAAGGCGCATACGAACCTGCGCATCGTATTCCTCGCGTGGCCCGAGAACGCTTTTCTCGGCCACCTTCCAGTTGCGCACGCTTTTTAACAGCGACAACGCCTCTTCGAGCGACTCGAACGATTGCGAGAGCCCGCCGCGACCCAATCGATATTGCCGCGTCAACGGGCTGTAGGAGAGCCGGTATGTCAAAGTGCTCGACGCCACTCTGCGATCAAACCAATACCAGCGTTTTCGAAACAGCTCGAACTCGATATTGAAATACAGCGCGATGCCTTTTTGCACCGCTTCTTCGAGCGCTTGGGGCAGCTCGAATTCGAAGGTGGCGTTGAGCAGCAGCGCATCTCCGGCGTCGCGCGTGGGCTCCAGCGCTGCGGCCATCACGCCGATCCGCTCCTGGGCCATGGCCGGCGACGGCGCAACAACGAGCACGCCGATGACAAGGCCCATCAGCCATGTCGCCCAGCGGTTGCGCGCGAAGATCGATTTCATCCGGTCTTTTCAAGCAATGCGTAGAAAAAGCCGTCATGCACGGTCGGCAGCGACGACCCGTGCCACGCAGACACTGCCACCGGGGTGGGCAACATTTGCGCCGCCGGCAAGGGCAACGGGCGCGCTGTGGCGTGGCGTTCGACAAAGCGCGCAATCTGTACGCGCCCTTCGTCTGGAAACAGCGAGCACACGACGTAAAGCAGCCTACCACCCACGCCCAGCAGCGGCCATAAAGCGTCGAGCAATTCGCGCTGGACCGTCGTCAATTGCGCAACATCGGCCGGACGCCGCAGCCACGGGATGTCGGGATGACGCCGCACGATGCCCGATGCGGTGCAGGGTGCGTCGAGCAGAATGCGGTCAAACGGCCGCTCGCTGCCTTGTATCCACGTGTGCGGACGCGCGGCGTCACCGACCACAATGCGGGCCTTCACGCGGCAACGCCGCAGGTTGTCGGCAATGCGCGCGGCGCGCGCGTGGT
>JBGSWX010000297.1:0-2892 GCA_041751695.1 Burkholderiaceae bacterium
TCAAGAAAGCGAAACGGCTGCGAAGCACTTTATCCTTCTGCTGCAGGGGAGCGCATCTTCGGCGGCGCAGTTGGCCGAGACTGCAAGTGGTCTGGCGCTCGCTGCAAAGCGGGAAGTGTTTGTGTACGAGTATCGCGGATATGCCTCCGAAAGCACCGTCCGTCCAACCGCAGCGGCGATTCAAAGAGACATCGACGCAATCATCGATAGCCTTTCTGAACGCGGCAGACGCGGTGTCGTGATCGGGTTGTCCATGGGTGGGATCTTCGCCATTCAATCATTGAAGCGTTCGAAGAGCGGGGATCTGCGCGCACTGGTGGACTCCGCTCCTGCTCAGGTGCCGACGATTCCATTCCTGCTCCGTTGTCCCCGATCGATGAATCCACTCGATGCTGCTACGGCGGACGTGGTCCAACGCCTTGGTGTCCTCTATGGCGCTGACGATGGATGGTCAAAGGATCCAGCAGCTAAGGAGCTCATGCAGAGAGTGAAAGCGGGCGGCGGACGGGTGTGGATGATCGAGGGCGGGCACGTCGATCTGTCGCAATCCGGACTCGCCAATCGTCTGCCGATATATGTCGATTTCGTGCAGGAGCGCTCACCTTGAAGCGTCAACGGCCGGTTTCATTTTTTCTCCAATAGCCGCGTCGCTTCCTTGCGCAGTATTGGAAGAAGACGTTTCGCTGCCTTCGCCAGCAGCCAGGGCAACGACACTTCGATGCGCAGCGCATCTTCGAGCACTTCGATGGTCGCCGCCGCAGTTTGGCCGAGCGCGCGCATACGGAAACGCAACGTATCTCCTTCCCAGGCGTGTTGCTCTATCGCGATCATCGGTCCGAGGTTACCGGTGGTGCGGCCGAAGCCCTCTTTGATACGGCGAACCGCCTCGCCCTTTCCGAGGCGATGGCTGACGGTGACTGTGACGGTTTCGCTCACGGGAGCTGTAACTTGGTTACGTGGACGTGCATGCGCGCTATTTTGATCGAATGGCGATGTCCGGCCCGCTATTTGCCGTCGATTTGGCGATGATTGGACACACGATGCGAGCGAAACAAGCCCTGCGACGGTGCGTAATGCTGCTGGTGGCCTGCCCGCTGGCAGCGGCCGTCGCACAGCCGCTGGATGAACGCGGCTGGAAAACCTATCGGGACAACCGATACGCCTTCAGGTATCCAGCGGGCCTAGTGACGACCTCGCATCCCGACGGCGGCGTCGAGCTGCATTCTCTCGACCGAGAGTTCCACCTGCGTGCGTCCTCGAGAATCAACTCGGAGAAGGATACGGTCCAATCGGCTTGGCAACAGCGCCTTAAGGAGCACGGCCAGAGCGTCACTTACAAACGGAAAGCCGACGGATGGTTCGTGATGACCGGCGTGGAAGACGGAAAGACTTATTACCGCAAACACTTCGTCAACCCGCAGCGCACGGCCGAATTCGTCATCACGTATCCCAGATCGCGGGCGTTGGTCTACGACCCCTGGGTGATCAAAATCGAAAAGAGCTTCGTCGCGTACCGCGTGTCCGATAGCACTCAGGCTTCCAACAGCACCGAGCCCCCGAGCGCTGTTACGAGGGCGCCCGCGGTCAACGAGATGGTCGAACTGCCGAATGTGATCGGCCGTAGCTACGCCGATGCAGCCAATGTGTTGACCGAGTTCAAGGTTGAGCGCGTCGAAGAGGCGAGCGCCGCTCCGACCGGCGAAGTGCTCGCGCAGGATCCTGCCCCAGGCAGCTCTTTGCCGCCGGGAAGGCCGATCGCCTTGCGGGTGTCCGATGGCTCGCTTGCGAGTGTTGCAGCCGCGGTGCCTGCGCCGTCCGCGGCTTCTGTGACCCCCGCTTCGCAGCTCGAACCTTCGACGGCGCCCGTGCAAAACGATCGGGTGGTTGGCGCATTTCTCGGCGAGATCGCGAGCAACGTCGTGGCCGCGGTGGTCGTCGGTGTATTGCTCGGCCTGCTGCTCGGCGCCGTGCTTATGCGTCTAGCGCTTTTAGCGCGCAGTCGCGGCATCGATATAGCGCCCGCAGAACACGTGCATATTGCACCGGCCGAAATCGACAGCAGCCAGGCGGTTGCCGAAGTCCGCACAGTCGCGGCGATCGACCCGCCTCCCGAAATCATATTTACCGCTCGGCTCGATCCGGGCCAAACAACAATCAAGTTCACCGACCTGTCGGAGGACGAAGAAGCAGCGATTGCCGGACGTGAAACCACAGGAAATACTTGACCACAACGACAGCGGTGATATTTGGCCAGTACGCGGCGGCCCTGCGTTCAGCGATCTGCAATCCGCCTACGGCCATGCGCTCGCCGTTCGGCGTCTGCGCATCACACGCGGCGAGGTTCCCGTGGGTTACAAGGTCGGCTTCACGAATCGCACCATCTGGTCCCGCTACAACGTCTACGCACCCATCTGGGGCTTCGTCTGGAACACGACGATCTCCTATTGCGAGGGTGCCGGCAACGTGCCGCTTGCTCATGTGTGCCAACCGCGCATTGAACCCGAAGCGGTGTTCGGCTTCAGGGCAACGCCACGGAACCCTGCCACGCTTGAAGACCTGTTCGATGCGCTGGATTGGGTGGCCCCTGGTTTCGAGATAGTCCAGTCACACTCGTCAGGCTGGAAGTTCATTGCACCGGAAACCGTCGCAGACGGCGCTTTGCATGGCCGACTGCTCGTCGGGCCAAAGACACCGATCGCCAAACTGGCACGCGACAGCGAGCAACTCCATCGTACTTTGGCGAGCGCCCGCGTCCGTCTGCAAAGAAACGGCGAACTCGTGGACGAAGGTTTAGGCGCTAATGTGCTGGATAGCCCATTGCATGCGTTGATGCACTTCGTGACGGAGTTGCGATCGTGCCCAGGCGCGCCAGACCTGGCTACCAATGACGTG
>JBGSWX010000298.1:0-6880 GCA_041751695.1 Burkholderiaceae bacterium
CTTGCGGCTGGTGATCTCGATAGCGAAGAAATACACCAATCGTGGTTTGCAATTTCTCGATCTGATTCAGGAAGGCAATATTGGCCTGATGAAGGCGGTCGACAAGTTCGAATACCGGCGCGGCTATAAATTTTCGACGTACGCAACGAGGTGGATTCGGCAGGAGATCACGCGCTCGATCGCCGACCAGGCACGCACCATCCGCATTCCGGTGCACATGATCGAGACGATCAATAAGATGAACCGGATTTCGCGTCAGATTCTGCAGGAAACCGGGCAGGAACCCGATCCGGCGACGCTCGCGGTCAAGATGGAAATGCCGGAAGACAAGATCCGCAAGATCCTGAAGATCGCGAAAGAGCCGATCAGCATGGAAACGCCGATCGGTGACGACGACGATTCGCATTTGGGCGATTTCATTGAAGATACATCGACGGTGGCACCGGTCGACGCCGCGCAGTACAACAGCCTGTCGGATGTGACTAAGGACGTGCTCGATTCGCTGACGCCGCGCGAAGCGAAAGTGTTGCGCATGCGCTTCGGTATCGAGATGTCGACCGACCACACGCTGGAAGAAGTCGGCAAGCAATTTGACGTCACGCGCGAACGCATACGGCAGATCGAAGCCAAGGCGCTGCGCAAACTGCGGCACCCGAGCCGTTCGGACAAGCTGAAGAGTTTCCTTGAGTAGAACGCTTTCCAGCGGGCCCCTAGCTCATGCTTGGTTAGAGCAGCGGACTCATAATCCGTTGGTGCCGTGTTCGACTCACGGGGGGCCCACCACAATTCATGTCTGATCCGAAAGACTTTACCCACTTCGGGCTTGACCCGCTGATTCTTTCAGCGATCACCGAGATGGGTTACGCGACTCCGACGCCGATCCAGGCGAAGGCTATTCCGGTTGTCATGAAGGGGCTCGACGTGATGGGCGCGGCGCAGACCGGCACCGGCAAGACGGCGGGGTTTGCGTTGCCGATCATTCAGAAGTTATTGCCGCACGCGAGCGCCAGCATGTCGCCGGCGCGACATCCGGTGCGAGCGCTGATACTCGCGCCGACGCGCGAGCTGGCGGATCAAACCGCGGATAACGTCAAGAAGTACATCGCGAAAACGCCTTTGCGCTGCGCGTTGGTCTACGGTGGCGTCGATATGGATCCGCAAACGGCCGCGCTCCGTTCCGGCGCTGAAATCCTGGTCGCGACACCGGGCCGTCTCCTCGACCACCTGCAGCAGAAAAACACGAGCTTGTCGCAGGTTCAGATCGTCGTGCTCGATGAAGCCGATCGCATGCTCGACATGGGTTTCCTGCCCGACATTTCGCGCATCCTCAATCTGCTGCCGAAACAACGGCAGAGCCTGATGTTCTCGGCGACATTCTCCGAAGAGATCAAGAAGCTCGCGGCGAATTTTCTTCACGATCCGCAGCTGATCGAGGTGGCGCGTCGCAATGCGACCGCCGACAACGTGACGCAGGAAGTTTTCAAGCTGCACGAATCAGAGAAAGTCGCAGCGTTGCTCGAGCTGCTCAGCACGCGCGGGCCCGATGGTGGACGCCTGACCCAGGTACTGGTGTTCGTCAACGCTAAGATCGAGTGCCGGCGGCTGGCGCGCCAGTTGCAGAAAGCCGGCATCAACGCCGACGCGATTCACGGCGATAAGACGCAGGATGAGCGCATGAAAGCGCTTGAAGGTTTCAAGACCGATGCCATCGAAGTGCTGGTCGCTACCGACGTCGCCGCGCGCGGTCTCGACATCGTCGAGCTGCCGGTCGTGATCAACTACGACGTGCCCTTTGCGGCCGAGGACTACATCCACCGCATCGGCCGTACCGGGCGTGCCGGACTCAGCGGCCTGACGATCATGCTGATGACGGGTTCCGAAGAGCGCGCGGTTGCGGCGATCGAGAAGCTGACGAAGCAAAAGTTTGAAATCCGAACGCTGGAAGTCGCGCAACCGGTACGCAGTGATCGGCGTGATCCCCCTGTGCGGCGTGATGCGGTTGAGCGCCGGCCCGACCGTGCGTATGCGGGCACCACGCAACCTGTTGACGATTTTTTCAGCAGGCCGTACGAACCCGGCGCAGCGACCTCCGGCACGGTCCCTGCGCCTGCGCCAACTGCACCCGCGACCGGCAAGGACAAGCCGGCCCGCGTGGCCGCGTTGCTCGGCGGCGTTAAACGTTAAGCGCCGCTCAGGCGCAGTTCACACCAGCGACTGAACGTCGGCGTCCACGCCGATCGCCTGGCCCGAAATGTTCGCCCCGGCGGGCGACGCCAGAAACACGATTGTCCGCGCGATGTCTTCCGGTGCGATCAACCGATGCAAAGATGTCTTGGTCAACGCTTCGTCGCGCACGGCTTCCATGGGTACGCTCCGCGCCGCGGCCTTGTTTGCGAACACTGAATCGATACGAGGTCCGGCCACCGATCCCGGGCAGATCGCGTTGACACGGATGCCGTCGCTTCCGAGCTCGATCGACAGCGACTTCGTGAATCCGATCACCGCCCACTTGGATGCAGCGTACGGCGTTCGCAGCGGAAAGCCGAAGCGCCCCGCCGCCGACGACAGGTTGATGATGCTTGCATTGCCGCTCGCACGCAGATGCGGAATCGCCAGTCGCGCACACAGGAACTGACCGGTCAGATTGACAGCCAGCGTGCGTTCCCAGTCGGCGAGCGCAACGTCTTCGCAGCGTGCGGTCGGTCCGGCAATGCCCGCGTTGTTGACCAGCACATCGAGACCTCCGTGGCGCGCAAATACGTCAGCGAAGAGTCGTTTGACCGAGGTCTCGTCCGAAACATCGCAGTGCGAATGCGACACCGCCGGGTCGCTCGCTGACAGCGCGGCCAGTGCGCGGACATCGACGTCGCACACGTGAACATGCGCACCTTCGCGCACGAACTCGCGCGCGATGGCGAGCCCGATGCCTGACGCCCCCGCGGTCACCAGCACCCGCGTTCCTCTTAATTCAAGATTCATGCGGTCCTATTGGACAGCTCTGAGTCGTCCGACTATAACTGCGATCGTAGTCAAAGGCAGTTGCACGTTCGATCACCATAAGGGCCGCCCGGCATGCCGGGTACGAGCCCACTCAAGGAGACAACATGGATCAACCGAAGTCGAATTCGCGTCGCACTCTGGTCGGTGCCGCCGGCGCCGCCGGTGCACTCAGCGCCGTCGGATTTCCTGCGATTGTGCGCAGCCAACCCGATGCCGTGCGGCTCGGTCACCTGACGCCGCTTACCGGATTTCTGGGATCGCTCGGCGAATACGCGGTCATGGGAGTCAGGCTTGCGGTCGACGAGATCAACGCGGCCGGCGGTATCAGCGGTCGCAAAGTGGAGTTGATCGCCGAAGACAGCGTCAACCCGCAGACGGCGTCGACAAAGGCCGAGCGGCTGATCGAACGCGACAAGGTGGTCGCTATCGTCGGCGAGATCAGCTCGGCGTCGGGGCTGGCGATCGCGCAGGTCGCGCAGCGCAACCGAATTTTGTTCTTCAACACCGGCTGCAACTCGGACGAGCTACGGGGCAAGGCGTGCAACCGTTATATGTTTCACACCGAGGCGGCCAATAGCATGTATGTCGGCGCGGCGGGACAGGCGCTGTTGCGCGACGGCCTCGTCAAGGACAAGAAGTGGTACAGCCTGACGGCAGACTACGCTTTCGGTCACGACCTGCTGAAGGTCGCGAAGCGTTTCATGCTAGCGAACGGTGGCACGTTCGCGGCCGACGAACTGGTGCCGACTAACGTGACCGACTTTTCGCCGTACCTGCTGAAGATCCGCAACGCCAAGCCCGATCTGGTCATCTCCAATCTCGCGGGTGCGCAGATCACCAATTTCATGAAACAGTACATGGAGTTCGGGCTGCCGTTTCCGCTGGCCGGTTTCGGTTTCGACACCGTCTCCGCCTGGGGCGCGGGCAAGGGCAATGTCGCCGGCATCTGGCCTCTGGTCTGGGATTCGCAGGTTAAGTCGGCGACGGCGCAGCGCTTTACCACCGCATTCACCAAGAAGTACGGCAAGCCGCCGGAAAACCAGGCATGGGGCGACTATCTGTCGACCAAGCACCTGGCGCAGGCGATGAACGACATCAAGAGCACGGATTCGACCCGGGTCGCCGAGCACATGGAAAAGGGCGCGCGCTTCGATGTGCTGAAGACGCGCGAAGGCTATTACCGCGCGTGGGACCATCAGCTGATGCAGGAGATGTACACCGTCACTTTCAAGCCCGAGGCGCAGGTCAAGGACAAGTGGGAGCTTTTCAATCTGTCGGCCCCTGTGCCGGCCGCCAACCAGAGCCTCGAGATCATTGCGCCCACGCGCGAGGAGAATCCCTGCACGATGCCGGCTTGATACCTTGTTAACGCGGCGGCGCGCGACATCGAAGTTCGCGCGCCGCGCTTCGCTTTTGCTGGCACTGTGCTGATACAAATCCTCGAGCAGGTTTTAAACGGCCTGCTCGCCGGCGCGTACTACCTGCTGATCGCGCTCGGCCTGTCGCTGATCTTCTCGCTCGGCGGCCTGGTCAACCTTGCGCACGGCGCGTTCTACGCGCTCGGTGCGTATTTCGCCGTCATAGTCGCCGAGCGGCTTGGACTCGGATTCGCCGGCTCGGCGATCTTGTCTCCGATCGTCGTCGCGCTGATCGGCCTGGTGATCGAGCGGTTTTTGTTTCGCCGTTTCTATCACGAGGATCCCGCGCTCGGCTTGTTGCTGACCTTCGGCCTCGCAATGGTTGCCGAGCAGTCGTTGCGCTGGGTGTTCGGTGCGGCGCCGGTGCCGTTTTCAATTCCGACCGCACTCAGAGGCCAAGTATTTATCGGTGACTTCATCTACTCGAAGTACCGATTGTTGATGCTTGCGGTGGCAATGGCGTGTGTAGCCGGCCTCTGGTTTCTGCTGCAGCGAACGCCATTTGGGCGCGTCGTACGAGCCGGCGTCCAGAACCCCGACATGGTTGCCGCGCTTGGCATTTCATTGAAGCCGTACATGGCGAGCATCGTCGCGCTGAGCGTCGGCCTCGCTGCACTCGCCGGCGTGTTGCTGGCGCCGATTTCAGGCGTGCATCCGGCTATGGGCGCCGAGATTTTGACCGCGGCATTTGTCGTGGTCGTGATCGGAGGCCTCGGCTCGTTCTGGGGCGTGGTGTGGGCAGCGTTGATTGTCGGCGTGGTACGCGGCCTGACGGTTTACTTCCTGCCGCCCGCAGCGGATGCGTCGATGTATCTGCTGATGCTGCTGGTGCTGCTGATCCGCCCGCGTGGGCTGACTGGCGAACGCATTCAGCGTTTCGAGTGATGCGCAATTTACTTCGCTCGCCCGTGCTCGTCGCTGCTGTATTGCTCTTCGTGTTGCCGTTCGCGCTACTCGCCGGCGGGCTGACGATGACGAGCGCAACCGATGTCGTGATCTTCGCGGTCGCGTGCATGGCGCTCAACATCCTGGTCGGACAGACCGGCCTGGTCTCGTTCGGTCACGGAGCGTGGTTCGGACTCGGCGCCTACGCCGCGGCGCTGGCGCAACTGCACTGGTTTCGCGGCTCGATGTTGTGGCCGACGCTGTTTGCGCTCGTATTGCTGGCACTTTCCTCGGCCGCGGTCGGATTTCTGGTGTTGCGCCGGCGCGGGGTGTATTTCTCGCTGCTGACGCTGGCCTTGTCGGCGCTCGTGTACTCGGTCGCATTTCGCTGGACCGCGTTTACCGGGGGTGAAAACGGGCTCGGCGGATTGGTGCGCGCAAACTGGTCCGGCGTCGATCTGGAAAACCGGTGGGTGTATTACGCGCTCGTTGCTTCGATCGGGTTGGCGACCGTTTACGGTCTGTCGCGCTTCCACGCGTCGCCAATCGGCAGCGTGCTCAACGCGATCCGCGAGAACGAGCAGCGCGCGCAGTTCAGCGGTTACCCGACCGCACGCTACAAGCTCGTGGCGTTTGTACTGTCGAGCGTGCTGACGGGTTTCGCCGGCGTGTTGTTCGCATTTCACCATCGCTTCGCTTCCGCCGATCCGACTGCGGTGTCGTTTTCCGGCGAGTTGCTGGCGATGGTGATCATCGGCGGCATGCGCAGCCTGCTGGGGCCCGCACTCGGTGCGCTCTTTTACATCCTGTTCCGCGAGTACCTGTCGATCTGGACGTCGCATTGGTTGTGGTTCTTCGGCTTGCTGTTCGTCGGCTTCATCGTGTTCTCGCCGGGTGGACTGGTGGGAGTGTGGCAGCGGCTGACCGCGCCTTGGCGCAAGCGGCAGATCGAGGCCGCAGCGATGGCGGGCCGGGCCATCGAACGGGATGTCGAGCTGCCGGCGTTCGTGCGTGCGTACGCAACCGATACCGGCACCGTATTAGCCGCCGACGGCATGGCCAAATCGTTTGGCGGCATACGCGCGCTGCAGGACGCAAGCATTGCGGTCGGTGCACGCTCGTTGCACGCATTGATCGGTCCCAACGGCGCCGGCAAGACGACGCTTTTCAATTTGATTTCCGGTCTCGTGTCGCCGGACCGCGGCCGGGTCGTGCTGGCAGGCGTGGACATCACGCATGCGGCTCCGCATCGGATCGTGGCCGCCGGCGTCGCGCGTTCGTTTCAGATCACCAATCTCTTTCCGGCACTCACCGTGCACGAGAACCTGCGCCTCGCGGTGCAGGCACGAGTGCGCGGTCGCTTCAACGGCTGGACGGCGACGACCGCAATCGATCCCGTGATGCAGGAAACCGCGCAGCTAATTCGCTTTCTCGGGCTGAGCGGAATTGAGTCGGCCGAAGCCGGTGCGCTTTCTTACGGCGGACAGCGGTTGCTCGACATGGGATTGGCGCTTGCATGCGCGCCGCGCGTGCTGCTGCTCGACGAGCCGCTGGCGGGGCTCGCGGCGGCCGAGCGC
>JBGSWX010000299.1:0-10847 GCA_041751695.1 Burkholderiaceae bacterium
CATGGCGAACCGTTCGCGCGCCGGACTGCTGGCGTCTCAGCGGTAGGAGATGCGAGGATCGAGCCAGCCATACAGAATGTCGGCGATCAGGTTGAAGAGGATCACGAGGCACGAGAACACGAAGGTCACCGCCATGATCACGGGCGTGTCGTTACGCAGGATGGCGTCGATCAGCAGCGAACCGATGCCGGGAATACGGAAGATCTGCTCGGTGACGATGGCGCCGCCGAAGACCGCCGGCATCGTCAGCGCTACCAGCGTCACGACCGGGATCAGCGCGTTGCGCACGACGTGTTTCATCACGACGACGCGCTCGCGCAGACCCTTGCTGCGTGCGGTGGTCACGTAGTCGAGGCGAATCACATCGAGCACCGCAGAGCGCACGTAACGTGTCCAGCTTGCCCCCTGAAACAGCCCCAGCACTGCTACCGGCATCAGCGATTGCCGGAGGTGCTCCCACCACCACTGCCAGCCCGTAGCGCTGATGTCGGCGCGATACACGAAGGGAAGCCAGTCGAGCGTGATTGAGAACAGCAGGATCAGCAGGATGCCGGTGAAAAACGTCGGCAGTGAAAAACCGACAAACGCCAGAGTGCTGGCGATGCGGTCGAACCACGAGTAGGGCCTGACAGCCGACAAAATGCCGACCGGCAGCGCAATGGCAAGCGCGAGCAGCTGCGAGGCGCCGATGATCGCCAGTGTGACCGGTACACGCTGCCAGATCAGCGTATCGACATCGACGCGACTGATGAACGAGTAGCCCCAGTCACCGCGCAACATCGAAGCGAACCAGCGGAAGTAGCGCTGCCAACCGGGATCGTCGAGGCCAAAGCTCTTGCGCAGTTGCTCGCGCACTTCCACCGGCACGTTCGGATTGAGCGCCAACTCCTCGAACGGATCTCCTGGCGCCAGCGCCAGCACCGTGAACAACACCACGCTGATGCCCAGCAGACTGGGCACCGCAATCAGCAGGCGCCGCAGGACGTAAGGGCCCATCGAGCGTGGCGCCCGCTGTTGTTAGGAGCTCAGATCAGGGCTCAGGCCGCGGCTGCCCCTTCGCGGTACCAGTTCTGCAAGCCGGAGAAGTCCAGATCCCAGCCTGTCAGAGCAGTCACCAGCTTGACCGAAGAGCCACTGACGCGCGGCCGGCTGATCAGCGGAATGATGTGGCCGCCGCTGATGACCAGGTCGTTCATCCTGATGAACAACGCAGCGCGCTTGACCGGGTCCATCTCGGACTCGGACGCCAGATGCGCCTTGTCGTACTCGTCGCTCGCCCAGCGAGAGATGTTTCGCCCCTGCCACTTGTTGGCCTTGGACGAAATCTCGCGCGTCAGGTACTGATCCATGAAGCGCTCGGCGTCGGGCTGCGTCATCGTCGTCGTGTACATCTGGATGTCGCTCCAGAACTTGCCGTAGGTGTCGGGATTGGCAACGTCCGACGAGAAGAACACCGACGCCGTCACCGACTTCAGCTCGAGGTCGATGCCGGCCTTCTGGCAACCCTGCTTGAAAATCGCCTGCTCTTTCTGGCGCGCCGCATTGATCGACGTCTGATAGACGAACTTCATCTTCTTGCCGCCCTTCTCGCGGATACCGTCGGCGGCGCGCGTCCAGCCGGCGGCGTCCAGGATCTGGTTGGCTTTGTCGATGTTGAACTCGAACTTCGTATTCGGCGAACGGAATTTCGCAGGAGCGTTGAGGAAGTTGCTGGTCGCGACCCCGGTGCGGCCGAAAATAAAATCCTGCATGCCCTTGCGGTCGGCCAGAAGCGCCAGCGCCTGGCGCACTGCCGGGTCGCTGAAGGCAAAGTGCTTCGACTTGATGCTTGCGCGCTCACCGTCCACCTCGGTAAACGGATCGGTCACGTTTAACTGGACGAATTCAATGTTGCCGCTTGGCACGATGTTGGCCCGGCCCTTGCCGTTCGCCTCCATGCGCTTCAGCACCTCATCCTCGACCTGCAGGTTCCAGGCATAGTCGTACTCGCCGGTCTGCAGAACCGCGCGCGCGGCAGAGGGCGCGTCGCCGCCGCCTTTCATCTCGATGGCGTCGAAAAACGGCCGGTTCGGCATGTGGTAGTCGCGGTTAATCTCGCCGCGCACCATGTCGCCCGGCTTGAAGTCCACGAACTTGTACGGGCCGGTACCGACCGGCTTCAGATTGGTCGGTGCCTCGCGCGACTTCGCGCCGATGTAGGGACCAAACAGATGCTTCGGAATGATCATGCCCTCAACCGAGCAGAATGCCGTAGCCCAGAAGGGCGTTGCCTTCTGAAAGGTCACCAGGATCGTGTGCGGATCGACCTTGACGACGGTGACGTCCTTGTAGATCCCCGTGGTTACCGCGGCGGTGGTCGGCTCGCGCGCGAATTCCCAGGTGAAGACGCAATCATCAGCCGTGAACGGCGCGCCATCGTGCCACTTGACGCCTTGCTTGAGCCGCCAGCGGACGATCTTGCCGCCTTCCAGCACACCGCCGTTCTGCGGCGTAGGAATCTCGGCGGCAAGGATCGGCACCAGGTTGCCGTCCTTGTCCCAGCTGGCCAGCGGTTCATAAAAGATTCGCGAGCCTTCCTGATCCTTGGTGCCGCTTGCAAAGTGGGGTTGCAGCAAGGTGGCGCCTTGCCACCACAACGCCCTGAGTGTTCCGCCGCCTCCGCGCTTGGTCGGCTTGTACGGCGTAGCTGTTTGCGCCTGTGCCACGCCGGCGTGCATCAGCAGCATCGACGCCATCGGCGCGGTCAGCCCGACGGCCGCCATGTGCTGCACGAAAGAACGGCGCGATACCTCGCCACTCCTCACTTCCTCTATCAGGGCACGCAGTTCATGCTCTTTCATCGTTTTCTCCTCAGCCATCGTGGGTCCATAGCGATGGGCATGATGGTCGCGAACGGTGTTTTTCGCAATCGGTTGCTGCAGGCAAGGAGCGAGGACAAACGCTAAGGCGCCTGCGTCGCTTGCTGCTCCGCGAAAGCGCTCGGCATCTGCTACTTCGCTGCAACCGGCAGCGTCGCCGGCAACGGCTCGGGCACGCGATTCTTCACCGCCGGTATCGTCTGCAGAAAAGAGAAGATCGCTTCCAGGTCGGCATCGGTGAAGTGCTTGTACATCGGGATCGGCATCGGCGGCAGGATCTCGCGGCCGCGCCCTTTGTGGCGACCGGTGCGAATTGTCTCGGTGAAGTTCTGTGCAACTTGACCTGACTGCGTGGATTGTGTAGAGCCGTCTTAGTAGAGTCGCGCCGAAAAGACGTGCGTTTACAGTGCGAAATCAATGACTCGGTTTGCTTGATTTCCGGAGTTCCCGCGATAGCCGCTGCACGACGCTCACTGAATGCTTGTTCTTGCGACGAGATGCGAATAACTGAATCTCGAAACTAGGAACATTACGAAAGCGACTAGAAATATTAGCGCCGCCACGATCACCCAGGCGGAATACCATGTGCGCGGCTGTCGCCAGTCGCGTAAGCAAGCAGGAAACTCAAAAACATCGCAACCAATGACCCTGCGATCCACTTTACGTCGGCGGAAATTGCTTTAGGCATGTTCGGGCAGAGCTATGTAACGCCTGAACTTACCCATGAAACGGGACCTGGCGTGTCTTCTGCGGAGGGAGCAGTAATTGATATCCGGATCGCCGGAGCTTCGGCACACACTGCTGCGAGCGCTGTGTTCCGATTAATTTGGAGTCCTCGCCGCATGTCCGCAAGTGGCCGGGAGCCTCATTTGGTGCCGCCCACCTCGAACGCGCGCGGCTTATCTCCCAGGATTTTTTGCGGGAACTTGTCAATTCGTCGCCCGATCGCTTGCTCGACCTCTTTCTCAAACGTTCGTGTGTCTGCGGTGTACGGCTTGTCCAATCCGAGGTGGGTGACCCGTATCCCACTGACTCCAGCAACCGACTGAGCGGAATTTCCAGCGGTGAATACCGCCCGGAGGTCCGCGCCCGCGTCCAGCGAGATGTTCCACTGGACCCCGGCGTTGGAATTCAAGACCAACACGACGGGACGGACTGAGCGCTGGACGCGGACATCGACGATATTGACTTGGACAGGCTCGGTCGAGTTGAGTCGGTATGCGCCGAGCATCTCAACTGCTGAGTCTTCGCCAAGGCGATATTTGTCTTGGTTTGAAACGGCCTCGAGTTTGCCGCCGAGGGCGAAGTTTTTCGCCGCGTACTGCCCTTGGAATCGGTCGGCCGGTCGACCGATCTTCTTAGTAAGCTCGCGCTGGAGCTGCGGCAACTGGGTGTCCTGGTAAACACTTGTTGTCCCAAGCTCAATTACTCGCACGCCAGTAACGCCTGCAATGGTTTGACTACTGCTTCCGCTTAGTAGGATGGCCGACAGTTCGGCCCCGCTTTCGAGTGTCACATTCCAGCGGACGGCTTCTTTCGATGACAAAACGAGGATCACGGGTCGGCTTGAGCGCTTGACACGAATGTCGATGGTGTTGTTCTCGCTCGCCGAGTCGGCCTTGAATACGCCCACTGCTTCAACGAAAGAGCGGTCACCAAGGTCATACAAGACTTTCTCGTGCAATCCCAGCCCTTCTGACCGCCTGTCGGGCGCAGCGACGCGCGGTGAGAGCTCCGAAGAAGTCGACGGTTGTTTTGGTTTTGGCACGTCGCTCGGGCGTATCCACTGCGGACCCGGCTTCTCGTCTGATCCGCAGGGTCTAATCCAGGTCCAGCGTTCCGTCGTCTCGGTGCGGACCTGCTCGCCAAGTACCGCTAGCCGCGAGTGATTTCCAGAGGGTTGCGGAAAAAAGCTGATGTCAATTTGAGTCGGGGTAGCCGTACCACGCATCGTCATGACCATCTTGCCGAACTCGTTCTCGCCCGACGACCCGAGTACGCACTGCACTTGCAGTTCGAAGTGTGCCCCTGACACTGTGTCGCGCGGCACGTTGCAGGTTCCGCCATAAGATTGCGGAAGCGACCTTCGCGGATCGAATTTGTAGCTATCGCTTACGCAGAAGTAACCGCGGCTACCGGTCTTGCGGACATCGACCCACTCCCACATACCGTTTCGCTGTGCCTTCGCGACCGCATCAAAGCCGCCGCCTGCTGCGGGCGTCCTGGTGCCGGCAGGGCCTTGGCGCACAGGCGCCATCCGATCCATTGTGTTCGGGACCGTGTTGAGCTCTTTGCCCCGCCCGGTGTCGCACGGCTTCTCCTGATACACCACCGAGCCGTTTACCTCGCACTTGTAGACCTGGGCATGAGTTGTGAACGTTGTGCAGAGCGCTCCGACCGTCAGCAGGCTGACGGCTTTAGCACTGTTCCGTAGCTTCAAGTCCGTTCCTCACTACGCTCGTGTAGACCCGCGGACGCTAGTCGTTTGGATTGGGAACTACAACCCCTATGATTGGATGAGGCAAAAGCATGTAGACAGTCTTCTTCGGTGCGGTAGGGCGGCTGCATTGTCGAGCCGACGATGAAACGTCCGCAATTGACCGATACAGGATGTAGCGTTTCTCTCTCACTTCGCTACATACATCGTCCCGTTCGTTATTTCTAGCTTCAGGTTGTGAGTACGAGCTAAGTCCTCAGCAACCTTCCGCCAGGGCGTGCATCCGAAGTTCAGCGGGCCCATCCAGCTGATCGATGGATCGATCACTAATTTGTTTCCTGAAAAGTCGGCCAAGATGGAAAAGGCCGTCTTAATGTCCAGCTTGTTGAAAGTGAATCTCAACTCTCCGCCGACGCACTTCTCATTAGCGAACGCGGCCTGCGACAGCAGCAACGTGGCAAACAAAGCGTTTCTGATATCCACACTCATTCGGTTGGCTAGCCGCAGTTAGAACGTGTGAGTGTCCAATTTTGCGACCCTTTTGATCCTAACCGGTAGTGGCCGCTAGTGGCCGATAGCTTTCGTCGACCGATGTCCGACGCATTGCGGACACCACGTCGATCCAAACTGGACCCACTTAACGCCAGAGCCAACGGTTGGAACGTTAATTGGCCTGCGGGTTAGACAAATCCAGGGTCACGTGCGTGATGCCAGCGGCATGCGTTGTCGTCATTGGTAGGCCGCTGTCACGAAACACCGAGAGCATGGGTGCATTGTCTGCAAGCACATCAGCTTCGAACTTTGCAATTCCATTTTCGCGCGCAATGTGCGTAAGGCGATGCAGCAGACGCCCTGCGATCCCGCGGCCTGCGTAGTCTTCCTCGACAACGAACGCAACCTCTGCGCTCCTGCCGCTCGCGACGTAGCGACCCAGCCCAATGACAGTCTCCTGCGGTCGCGCGCCGACTGTCGCTAGGAGGACAACCGCGCTTACGTAGTCGATCTCTGTAAGTCGCCGCAGCTCCTCCTCGCTCAACTCCGTCTTCGCGTGAAAGAACCGGGCGTAAATCGAATGAGGCTCGAGAGCCAGAAAAGCAGTGACGATGCGCGCCTTGTCGTCCGGGCGAACTGCCCGAATCGTCACAGCAGTGCCGTCGTCCAAAGTCTCTTGAACCAAGTACTGCGCTGCGTTCAAGCTTGTCACTCCGCTGTACAGCTACTCTGCCCGGCTTCGATCTCCTGTCTGGAGATCTGGCTTCTCAATCAATTCAACTAGCGAGGCAAACGAAGAGGGTCTGCTGACGGCTGTGACCTGCGGCACCAGCCAACGAGGACGGGAACTTAACGGTGCTTCGCCTTCTTACGCGGCGGCGAAGTGATCAAGCCAGCGCTCCAGAAATTGACCATCTGCTTGACACCTTTGGTCATCGCAGTTGTCGCTTGACGCTTTGCTTCCGCGGTAGCACGGCCGCGCACGGAGCCCGCTACAGCGTTGGCACCGCTTAGCCAAATGCTCATGAAGGGGTTCTTCTTGATCCAAGGATTTCTCATCTGCGCTTCTCGAATGTATTTGCCCATAGTACGCGGAGGGTCAGCCTCGATGCCGCTCCTACCGATGTCCGGTTTCGAGGTGTAGATTGTCCGACCAAGAAACCCGGTTTTCTAAGAGAACAGCATGCTTGCCACCACTGAAACTAGACAGCGATCCATCTATCAGCCTGAACAGGACAACTTGACGTTTCCGGCAGAGCCGAGCTTCGCCTCAGTGACTGAGGAGCGTCAGCACCGCAAGGAGCGTCTCGTCGCCTGCTGCCGAGCGTTTGCGATGCATGGTCTGGATTACGGTTTCGCCGGCCATTTGACCGTACGCGACCCCGGGCATCCGCACCTCTACTGGACGAATCCGATGGCGGTGCATTTCTCAATGGTCAAGGTATCTAACCTGATCCTCGCTGATCACAGCGGCCGCGTGGTCGAGGGCCGCTATGCGATCAACCGAGCCGGGTTCGTCCTACATGGCGCGGTTCATGAAGCCCATCCGGACATCGTCGCGATGTGCCATGCGCACACGGTCTACGGGGGAGCCTTCGCCGCCTTGGGCAAGAAGCTGGAACCCATCACACAGGATGCGGCCGTGTTCTTTGAGGACCACGTCGTCATTAAAGATGAAGCAGGTCGCGTGGCTGTCGAGACGCAGGCAGGGATTGGCGTGGCGGCCGCGTTCAAGGGCGTCAAGGCGGCGATTCATCAGAACCACGGGCTGATCACTTGCAGCCGTCACAGTATCGAAGCCGCGGCATTCTGGTTCATGGCGCTCGAGCGCTGCTGTCAGCAGCAGTTGATGGTGGACGCCACCGGTCTTGCACCCCACATGGTGCCACCTGACCGGGCGCGCTACAGCCGTGAGCACGTCGGTAGCGAATACATCGGTTGGCTTCACTTCCAGCCGATTTGGGAGCACATCCGGGAGACCCAACCCGATATGTTCAATTGATGTAATCACATCGGTTGTGCAGCACAAGGCGAAAGCAGTTCGGGCGCCATGACCGCTGATACAAAAAGATGCGGGAAAGCGACGTTGGCGACTTCGATGGTGGCGATTTCGGAGAAGTTGATTTGATCCAGCAGATGGAGAATCGCGGGCCGCTCGGCTAGGACGACCAGCCGGTTCGACCGCTACCGACCCATTGCTGACATCGAAATACGCTGCAGCGCCCCGTTGATGTAGTGGTTTGTCACGCAACCGCGAAATATTGACCAATGCTCGCACCTGCGCGCAAGATCGACGAATCACCAAGGGAGTAAACATGCCCAGCCACGATGCCGTCATACAGCGCACCGCCGCTGTTGAGCAAAGGGTTGAAGCGATTCAAGCTGCGCTCGACGCGCGTGGAATGAACGCGACGGCGGGAGTCGAGGAGTTGAACCACCTCGCCCAGGAAGAGTGGATTCCAAAGAATGGAGCACGTGTCGTGGCGAGAGCGTGGGTCGATCCAGCGTTCCGCGAACGCCTGCTTGCCAATGGCCGCGATGCCGTCGCCGAGCTTGGCCTCATGTTGCCAAAGCATCACCGACACCTTGTCGTGTTGGAAAACAGCGCGACTGTCCAAAACGTCATTTGCTGCACGCTTTGCTCGTGCACGGCCTTTACGATCATCGGGCTGCCGCCGGATTGGTACAAGGATTTGGAGTACCGGTCGCGAGTTGTTCGCGAGTCACGTACGGTGTTAAGGGAAATGGGACTCGACCTGTCACCGGAGGTCGAGATCCGTGTGTGGGATACGACCGCGGATACGCGTTACATGGTGCTCCCCACTCAGCCGCAGGAAACCATCGGCTGGGCGGAGGACAAGCTCGCCGACATCGTGACGCGCGATTCGATGATTGGTGTCGCGCGTCTTTAGTCGAGGCGGATGATGGACGGCGTGCATGATATGGGTGGCAGGCAGGGCTTCGGCGCGGTTCGCTACACGCAGAACGCGCAGGCATTTCACGCCGACTGGGAAGTGCACGCAAATTCGCTTTATGCCTTCGCAGTGCGACGGGGCATCTTCAACATGGACGAATACCGTCACGCGATCGAGCGCATGGAGCCACGCCATTATCTAGCCGCCAGCTACTACGAACGCTCCCTGACGAGCTTGGCGACGCTATTGGTTGAGAAAGGGGTCGTGACTCGCGAGGAACTGGAGCAGCGCACCCAAGGGCACTTTCCGCTCGCATCACCGAGCGCGCCGGGACGTTCCAACGCGGCCGTGCGCGAGCGCTTCCAACCCGGCGATCGCGTTCGCGTTCGCGCTGACTACGTGCCGGGTCATAACAGAATGCCGGGCTACATCCGCGGAAAGACCGGTGTCGTCGTGAGCGAGTCGCCTGCATATCCATTTCCCGACGCCCATGCACACGCTGTCGAGGCGGAGAACGAACCCACGTACGACGTGCGTTTCCGCAGCGAGGAACTTTGGCCCAATTCAGCTGAGTCCGCGTTGGTTCATGTTGGGGTGTTCCAGAGCTACCTCGAACGAGCGGTGTAGCGAGAGTCACGGGCGGCTGTCAGCTCAAAGCTGGCAGCTCGCATCGGAAGCGCTTCTACGCCACCGCCCGCAATGGCGGCCGCCCGCTCAAGCTCTGCGCGAGCGCCCTGAGCAATGCCGCGCCGTCGCCGCGGAAGGCGCTGCCGAGCATGCACGCGAGCGTCGTGGGCTGCTCGCGTCAAGGGGGCTCGACGACCGTGCCCGTATCCGGCGCGTGCGAGTAGTAGTCCATCGGGGCACACCGCTGCGTTGACCAATTGAATCCGCCGTAATAACCAGTCGTTCGGTCACTTCCTTCAGTTCGCCCGAAAGCAGACCAAGCGAACCGCGGTCATTTGTCGAAGCGGACCATCGGCCCGAATCCCTTCAACTCCATCTCTTGACTGGCGCTGGCTAACTCACTCGCCAGATGTCGCCATTTGCGGTGTGGTCAGCGCTGGACCAGGCGGCTGGGGTGGAAGTTCGCCGACTGCGACTCTGCGCGGTAGTGCTCGATCAGGCCCTCGATTCCGCCAGCGATCGCGAACACGATCAGGACGGCGGCGGCGGCAAACACGGAACGCAGCAGCGCGGAAGTCGGCTTGAAGGAGCGGTTCATCAGAATCTCCGTGGTGGTGTTGACGACGGACGCACTGTGCCGGCCGACCCCCGTTTCAGTCCTTGAGCCGCCTGAATTCAGGGCTGAAACGTTCTGAAATCGAGATTCCGAGCGTAAAGTGTGCAGCGCGTGCCGCTGCACATAGGGACCAGCTTGTGACTCCCTACCGATTCGATCACTTTGAGATCCAGCCAACCGAGCGACGGTTGCTGGTCGATGGGCACTCAGCACCGCTGGGCGCGCGCGCCTTTGACGTGCTGTTGGCGCTGGTCGAACGGCGCGACCGGACAGTCACGAAGAACGAGCTGCTTGACCTGGTCTGGCACGGGCTGGTTGTGGAAGAAAACAACCTGCAGGTGCAAATCAGCACCTTGCGCAAGGTCCTCGGTCAGAACGCCATTGCGACCATCCCCGGGCAGGGATACCGCTTTGCGCTACAGGCTGAGGAGGCGGAGGCGTCCTCCTTGCCCCCGATTGTCGGTGCGGTATCCGCTGACTCAACTGCGCTTGAGCCGAACGCATACGCGGCGATAGCAGCCCCACCGTCGCCGAGCGAGCCCATGCAAAGCATGGATTCCGACGCATCTCGCACGGAAGTGCTCGCCGCCGCTGCGCCGGCCAAGCCTGGTTTCCGTTGGCTCTGGTACCGCGGCACGCGGCGTTGGCGGACAGCCACACTCGCCACTGTTCTGCTGTTGGTTCTGGGCGCAGGCATTCTCTGGCGCTACGAACACAAGACCGCGCCGCCGTCGGCCGCTGCCCCATCGTCCGCGACAACGGCCGCTGACGCACGGCCGTCAATAGCGAGCACATCCAAAGTGCTGCCGGACAGGCCTTCCCTTGCGGTCCTGCCATTCGAAAGCCTCGGCGGCAGTTCAGAGAACAGCTACTTCGCCGATGGCATGACCGACGACATCATC
>JBGSWX010000300.1:0-2708 GCA_041751695.1 Burkholderiaceae bacterium
CGCGCGACGCGTTGCAGCTCGAGCCGACGGCGCTCGATCGCGCGGGGCCCTTCGTCGCCGCGTCGATCTTCGTCTATATGTCGCAATTCGTGCTGTTGCCGTATGCGCTGGTAGTCGTGCGCGACGACCAAGCGCGTAGTCACGCTTTTTACTCGATGTTGCTGGCGACGCTGCTTGCGGCGGTGATATTTCTGTGCTTCCCGACCAGCGTGTCACGGCCGACACCGCCCGCCAACGGATTGCTCGGGCTCGCGTGGCGAGGCTTGCATCTGGCGGACACGCCTAACAATGGATTTCCATCGCTGCACGTCGCGCTCGCCGCGCTCGCCGGCATTCTGTTGTGGCAAGCGAAGCATCGCGCTCTGGCCGTCATCTGGCCCACGCTGATCATCGTTTCCACGCTGACCACGCGCCAGCACGTCGCGTGGGACATCCCTGGAGGTTTGCTGCTCGCCCTGGTCGCCTGGCGCCTGACGCCGAGGCTCGTACCCTATGAACGCACGCACGCGTCTGATCGTTCCGCAAGCCATTGAAGTCGCCACGCTCGCCGCGGCTGAGCGCGCCGCGATGTACGAGCTATACGCGCGCCACTACGATGCCGCCGACGCGGTGCGCTTTCAGGCCGACCTCGACGACAAGCGTTACGCCGTGCTGTTGCACGACGAAGCCGGTGCCCTGCAGGGCTTTTCCACGCTGGCCGAATACGAGCGCGACTTTGCCGGGCGCAGAATCGGCGTGCTGTTCTCGGGCGATACAGTGATCGACGCCCAACACTGGGGCCAGCAGGCCCTCGCCTTCGCATGGTTGCGATTGGCCGGCATGCGCAAGGCGCTGGCACCACAGCGGCCGCTGTATTGGTTTTTGATTTCCAAAGGCCACCGCACGTACCGCTTCCTGACCGCCTTCGCGAAAGCGTTCTGGCCGGCACACGACCGCCCGACGCCGACCGCTGCGCAGGCGTTGATGGACATGCTGGCGCAGGAACGCTTCGGTGCCGCGTACGACCGGACGACCGGCCTGATCCGCTTCGCCGAGTCGCATGGGCACTTACGCCCGATATACGCGAGCGTGACCGACGCCCACCGGCGGCGGCCCGAGGT
This sequence comes from Burkholderiaceae bacterium, assembly GCA_041751695.1. Classification (GTDB taxonomy): domain Bacteria; phylum Pseudomonadota; class Gammaproteobacteria; order Burkholderiales; family Burkholderiaceae_F; genus JACCZX01. The sequence goes on from JBGSWX010000300.1 coordinate 1,101, forward strand.
CGATTATTTTCTTGCCCGCAATCCCGGCTACGCGAGTGGCGATGAGCTCGCCTGTCTGTGCGAGCTCGCCGCCGATAACTTGCGGCCCTTGGCACGACGCGTCTTCTGCGTCAGGCACGACGATGAGCGAGCCTTCGTTTAATCATACGACGGCAGTAATCGCCGGCTGGTACTGGGTGTGCCGCGCCGCCGACTTGCGGCGCGGTCGGGTCAAGGCGCAGCAGCTGCTTGGCCGCGAGCTCGCGATCTATCGAGGCGCGAATGGCCGCGTGGTGGCGCTCGACGCGTATTGCGCGCACATGGGCGCGCACCTGGCCGAGGGCCGAGTCGAAGGCAATGCACTGCGCTGCTTCTTTCACCGCTGGCGCTATGAAGCCGATGGCCGCTGCAGCGACATCCCGTGCCTAAATGGTGTGCCGCCCGTGCGCGCCCGCGTGCGCAGCTGGCCGACGTCGGAGAAGCACGGGTTAATTTGGGTGTGGACGGGAGAGTCGGCCCCGCACGGCGTGCCCGAGCCTGCCGAGCTCGCCGGCAGCGATTACACATGGCACGTCGCGAACGCTTTCGAAAAAGGCTGCCATCCGAACGTCGTGCTGATCAACGCAATCGACGAGCAACACTTTCTCAGCGTGCATCGGCTGCCGGGTGAGATCCTGCGCATGGAGTCGCGCGTGCACAGCAATGCGAATATCGAGTTCAGCAACGCGGGTCGCTTGCCGCAGCGGCATTGGTTCGGGCGTTTGCTCAGCCGCTTCTACGCCGGCCCTCTCACGTATTCGTTGAGCTACTGGTACGGCAGCATGGGCTTCGTCACCTTCGGACCGGATCGCCTGCCGCTGCACCTGATGTTCGCGCTACGCCGCAGCGACGACGGCAGGACCATCGGCCAGGCCGTCACGTTCACCCGCAAGCGACGTGGTCTCTTCGGTTGGCTGTCGAGCTTTGTCGTGCTTCGCCTTACGGCGCTCGCGGCGCGTTATTTCGCGCTGGGCGATACGCGCATCTTCAATACGATCCGCTTTCGCCTCGCCACACCGATCGCCACCGACCGTGCTGTGCTCGCTTTCATCGAGCACCTCGAGCAGCAACCGCTGGCCGAGTGGAGCGAGCCCGCTGCGGTCGCGCCCGTTCCCGTGCGGCTGCGGGTCGCGCCTCTCGGAAAGGCGTTGTGACACTGCGCACGGCACTCGTTACTGGTTGCTCGTCCGGGTTCGGCCTCGGCATTGCGCAGGCGCTGCGCGACCGCGGCTGGCGGGTCATGGCTTGCGTACGCGATCCGCAGCGCGCGGGGACAACGTTGACCGGTTGCGAAGTGGTTCCCCTCGACGTGGGTGACGCCACGCAGATCGGCCCACTGGCGGCGCGTATCGATCGCCTCGATTGTCTCGTCAACAACGCAGGCTATGCGCTCACTGGGCCGCTCTCCACCTACGACGCGCAGCAGATGCGCGCGCAACTTGAGGTCAACGTGCTCGGACCGGCGCTGTTGATCCAGGCGTTGCTGCCCGCGCTGGTGCGCGCGCACGGCCGCGTGATCAATGTCGGCTCGCTCGCGGGTGAGGTGGGCTTGCCGCTCAACGCCCTGTATTGCGCGTCGAAGGCGGCCCT
>JBGSWX010000301.1:0-2544 GCA_041751695.1 Burkholderiaceae bacterium
GCGCATCGGGCAGGGCGACCTGCTGAATACGGACCGGCGGTGCATCTAGATGCGGCAGTGCGGCCACTGCGCTCGCGAAATCGATGCCGCACGCGTGCATGACGCCCAGCACGCCGAGCAGATTCTCGACGTTGAATTGCCCGACCAGCGGCACTTCGATCGGAATCGCACGGCCGTCGAGCGTTGCGTCGAACGCGAGTCCGCGCGCGGTTGCGCGGATCGCCCGCGCGGTCAGCAGATGAGCAACGTTTGATTCGCCTGCCTCATCGGCGGCATCCTTGACGCGATAGCCGATCACGTCGACACCGCGCCCGGCAAGCCGCGGGATCAATCGCTGCCCGGCCGCGTCGTCGAGATTGATGACGGCGTGCGACAGCGTCGGCCAGTCGAACAGCAATGACTTGGCCGCTTCATAGCGCTGCATCGTGCCGTGGTAGTCGAGATGGTCGCGCGTCAGATTTGTGAACACCGCAACGTCGTACTTCATGCCGCTGAGTCGCCCCTGGTCCAGCCCGATCGACGACACTTCCATCGCGAGCGCCTGCGCGCCCGCATCGAGAAGTGCGCGCACTTCGCGTTGCAACGACACCGGGTCCGGCGTCGTGAGCGAAGTTTCGGTCAAAGGTTCGTAGGCAAACCCGACACCGATCGTGCCGATGACGGCGCAGCGCCGGCCGGCGCGCGTCAACATTTGCGCAATCCATTGCGTCGACGAAGTCTTGCCGTTGGTGCCGGTTACACCGATCGACAGTAGATGCTCGCTCGGGTGCCGATAGAACTCCGCGGCCAGCGGGCCGATTACGTTGCGCAGTTCGGGAACCGCGTGCACCGGAAGCGCGTAGCAGGCGCGCCCGTCCCATCCTTCGGCTTCCACCAGCGCCGCAGCCGCACCGGCTGCGGCAGCCGCCGACAGGTAATCGCGGCCATCGATTGCATTGCCGCGCAGCGCGACAAAAACATCTCCGCGCTTGACGCGACGGCTATCCAGCTGCAAGTCGCGGCGCTCGGTGAATACCGCCGGCGCGGTTTGCTTCAGCCAACTGAGCGCATCGGCTGCCTGTGCCTGCGTTGCACTCACGGAGTTCTCCGGAGCGCGATCATTTCTCGATTCGGATCGAGCGGAGCGTCGGGCGCGACCTGCAACGTGCGCAGCGCGCTGGCGGTGATTTGCGCAAACACGGGTGCGGCGACCTGGCCGCCGTAGTGCGCGCCGACCGGCTCGTCGATCATCACGGCAACGACGATGCGCGGATCCGACACCGGCGCGAAGCCGACGAAGGACGCGACGTATTCGCGCACGTATTGCCCGTTCTTGATCTTGTACGCGGTGCCGGTCTTGCCGCCGACCCGATAGCCGGCGATGCGCGCGGCCGGCGCAGTGCCCTCGGGACCGACCGCCATTTCGAGCATTTTGCGAATCGCGCGCGCGGTTTCAGGCGACATCGAGCGTATCGGTGCTGCGCCCGTATCGGCCTTGAGCAGCGTCAACGGCGCGAGCATCCCATCGTTCGCGAATACCGAATACGCGCGCGCCAACTGGATCAGGGTGACTGACACGCCATGACCGTACGAGATCGTCGCCTGCTCGATCGGCTTCCATGTTTTCGCCGGGCGCAGCCGCCCCGCGACCGCACCGGGAAAATCGAGCCGCGGCGCCTGACCGAAGCCCACGCTGGTGTACGTATCCCACAGCGTTTGCGCCGGCAGGTCGAGCGCAATCTTCGCGGTGCCGACGTTGCTCGACTGCGCGAGAACCTCCTCGACCGTCAGCATGCCGTGAGGCTTTGCGTCGCCGATCGTCCGATTGCCGATCGTCAAGCGGCCCGGCGCGGTCTGAATACGCGTGTCGACCCTCACCTTGCCCGCTTCGAGCGCAGCGGCGATTGAAAACGGCTTCATCGTTGAGCCGGGCTCAAACGTGTCGGTCAACACGCGGTTGCGAATCGCATCGCCGGCCAGCCGGCCGCGCAGGTTCGGATCGAAGCTCGGCAGATTGGCAAGCGCAAGCACTTCGCCCGTCTTGACGTCGAACACGATTGCCGCCCCGGCCTTCGCCTGATGCTTGTCGAGCGCGTTCTTCAGCGACGCGTGCGCGATGTATTGAATGCGATTGTCGATCGACAGCGCGAGATCCTTGCCATCAAGCGGCTCGCGCAGCCAGGCGTCCTCGACCACACGCCCCAGCCGGTCCTTGATCACGCGCCGGCTGCCGGCGCGCCCCGCCAGCAGCCGCTCGTGTGCGAGCTCGATACCTTCCTGCCCGCGGTCTTCGACGTTGGTAAATCCGATCACGTGCGCGTGGGTGGCGCCTTCGGGATAGTGACGCTTGAATTCGCGCGTCGAATGAATGCCGGCGAGCTTCAGCGCTGCGATGCGGTCGGCGATATCGGCATCGACCTGGCGGCGCAGGTAAACGAACGTGCGGTCGTCATCGGACAGCTTCCGTTTTAACTCGCCGGCGCTCATCTGCAGCAGGCGGGCGAGTGCCGCGACTTGCTCCGGCGCGGCCGTGACATCGTCCGGAATCGCCCAGATCGCGCGCGC
>JBGSWX010000302.1:0-9211 GCA_041751695.1 Burkholderiaceae bacterium
ACCTGCGCTTCCGGAAACAACTCCTTCACCGCGTATGCGAGCAGATGCGCGGCAGAGTGCCGGATGACGTCGATGCCGTCGGCGTCACGCTCGGTGACGATCGCAACCTCGGCGTCGCGCTCGATCAGGTGCGAAATATCGACCAGCTTGCCGTCGACCTTGGCGGCCAGCGCCGCCTTGGCCAGGCTCGGCCCGATGGAAGACGCGACTTGCGCGGCTGTCACCGGCTGGTCATAGCTGCGGCTCGAGCCGTTGGGTAATCGTATGGAAACCATGTCGTTGCTCCAGTCAAAAAAAAGTGCGGCGAGCCGCACTTTTTTCAGAAAGGCGAACTCGTCCCGTCATCAAGAGCCGGCGAAGTTAAACGGAAACGTAGTTCGAAGCGTCATATCAAATACCTTTCGTGTGTTCCGTGGGACTGGTAGGCGCGATTGGACTCGAACCAACGACCCCCACCATGTCAAGGTGGTGCTCTAACCAGCTGAGCTACGCGCCTGGGAGGCGAAGTATAAGGCAAGCGCGCGTATCAACGGCGGTGCGCGCTGAATACATCTTTGACTGCGCGCACGGCGCTCAGGACGCGCCCCACGTCGGGCGCACTTTGAATCTCGATCGTGAACAGCATGCGGGCTTCGCCCTTCGCACTGCTCGAATTGACGCCGACTACGTTCATCTTCTCGCGCGCGTATACCTCCGAGATGTCGCGCAGCAACCCGGGGCGATCCTGCGCCATGACCAGCACCTCGACCGGGTACACCGCGTCGGTCGCCGTGCCCCAGGCAACTTCGACCACGCGCTCCGGCGCGCGCGCGAGCAACGACTTCAGGTTCGAGCAGCTTCCGCGGTGGATCGACACTCCCTTGCCACGCGTGACATAGCCGACGATCTCGTCCGGCGGCGCCGGGCGACAGCAGCGAGCAAGCTGCGTTAACAACGAGTCGACGCCAACCACCAGCACCTGGCCCTTGCCGGCGGGCGCCTCGTGCGGCTTGCCGATCAATAGCCCGGGGGTCGGCTCCGGCTGCGGCGCGGACGGCGCCAACGCGTGCTCGATCGAGCGAAAGCTGAACTCATCCTTGGTCGCAGCAGCGGCCAGTTGGTCGACGCTGCCGAAGCCAAGCCGCTTGGCCAGATCATCGAGCTTGAAGGCGGTTTTGCCGAGCCGCTGCAGCTCTTTCTCGATCAGGTCGCGCCCGGCGGCAATCGACTGCTCGAGCTCGAGCGCGTTGAACCATTGCCGGACCTTGGCGCGCGAGCGTGCGCTCTTCAGGAAGCCGAGTTCGACATTGAGCCAGTCACGGCTCGGACCGCCCACTTTCGCCGAGATGATCTCCACCGTCTGGCCATTCTTCAGCGGCGTGTTCAGCGTCACGATGGCGCCGTTAACGCGCGCACCGCGACACCGGTAACCGACTTCGGAATGAATGTGAAACGCGAAATCCACCGGCGTACCGCCGGCGGGCAGCTCGACCACACGCGCTTGCGGCGTCAGCACATAAATGCGCTCGTCGTGTGCGGCAACGCCACCTGCACCCGGCGCAGCGGCGGGCTCGACGTCATCGCGCCACGCCAATAATTGCCGCAGCCAAGCGATGCGATGCTCATCGTTGCCTCGCGTCTTGCCGCCCTCTTTGTAGCGCCAGTGCGCCGCCAGACCTAGCTCTGCGGACACATGCATCTGCCGTGTACGAAGCTGGATTTCGAGTGCGCGGTCATGTTCGTCGGTGACGACCGTGTGCAGCGACTGATAGCCGTTGGGCTTAGGACGCGCGATGTAGTCGTCGAACTCGCTGCCGACCGCCGTCCACTCCTGATGGATCGATGACAGCGCCTGATAGCAGTGTGCGACGTCGTCGACGATCACACGCAGGCCGCGCACGTCGCGCAACTGATCGAACGACAGCTGCTTGGAGCGCATCTTGTTGACGATGCTGTAAATGTGCTTCGGCCGCCCGACCACTTCACCGGCGATTCCCGCCTCGCTCAACATCGATTGCACCCGCATCGTCGCTTGCGCGATGAAGCTCTCGCGCTCGAGTCGCTTCTCGTCGAGCAGGCGCGCAACTTCCTTGTAAGTCTCCGGCTCAAGAAAGCGGAACGACAAATCCTCGAGTTCCCACTTCAGCTGCCAGATGCCAAGTCGATTTGCCAGCGGCGCATACAGCCGCATCGTTTCGCGCGCGATCGGCTCCGGAGCAAGTTGTTTGGTGGCCGCGTAATAGCGCAGCGTCTGCAAACGCGACGCCAACCGCAGCAGGACGACTCGCAGATCGTTGGCCATCGCCAGCAACATGCGGCGCAACGCTTCGGCCTGATCGTCGGCGCCGTGCTTGCCGATCCTCGATTCGCCCTGCTTGCGGGTCAGCTCCGAGAGCTTCATCAACCGGCGAAGGTCGCCCACCAGTTGCGCGACGCCGGTACCAAAGCGGGCCCGCAGCCACTCGTCGGGCTCGCGCAGAACGTCATGCACGCCGAACAGGCATGCCGCGCATAAAAGATCGGCATCGCCACGCAGCGGCGCGACGATTTGTGCAATACCGCGTGCGTGCGCCAGAAACGGTTCACCGGTTGCCAGCGACTTGTCCTGATACAGCGGCTCGACCAGCGCGAGCGTGCGGTCGAGATCGAGCGCGGCAGACGATTCGGTCGGCTGTTCTGCTTGCATGCTGCAAGGATATAGCGCGCTTGCCGAGCGCCCGCCGTTTAACCGGGTCGATGGACGTGGAGTGCGAAAGGCGAATCGGCTACTGCGGCGCACGACTCGTGGCCGAGGACGTGCCGCGGGATTGAAGTTGCGCTAGCCGCGGGTTGGTCGATTATCGAAGGTCGTGCCCACACTCGAAGAAACGGACAGCCTATGGTCAACCTTGCCAACGAACCCTTCGGATGACTTCATGACGAGCCGCATCGACATGCCCTGCTTTTCGATGTAGGACAGCAGCGCATAAAGAAACACGACAACTCCAACCATCTCCAATCCTTCCTCCAAAAGCACCATCGAAGAAAAGGCGAGCGTTTTATTGCCGTATAGCGAGTGATAGTAGCCTTCAGGTAGATCAAGGCCTATCGACCCGCCGACAAAGAGAATCCCGGCCAACAGAAAGAGCCTTCTCGTTCTGATCGGAAGATGAAGCAAGAAACGGTAGTAGGCGCAGAAAACGATGCACACCATAATCGCCCCGGGGATAACCCACGTATAAAAAAGATATCCGGTCATGGGGAATATCGAGTACAGCCACATGCCCGACAACTCATGGACACTGGCGACTTCGTCGAGCGAGAGAAGCAGGAAGATGGCCGACAACGCCAGCCAGTGCGTTGCGTATCCCTCCGTGTCTCGTAGTTTGCATAGGCCGACAAAAGCCAGAAGCGCCGAGCACAGTAACAATGTCCCCGACGCGTACCAGGTTGGAACATTGTTCTCTTCATTCAAGTCGAAAATCCGCAGTAAACCCCGTTGGGTATCGTGATCCAACAGGTAGAACGCGAGTTGAGTCATGACGTGAGCCAGTAGCAAACAGACGACGATGCTCGCCAACAGCATCGTCGTTTTCCGTGGAGACAGTGTGAGAGTCAACATGGATCAATCTGTGAGGCTCGATCAATGTGTCCAGAAACGGACTCTACCGAGACTATCTCATTTGCCCGGCTACAGGTAGCGAGCGGCAGCCTCTGCAAACGGTCGACTGCGTACCAGTCGATGTAGCGCTGCGGCACAATTCTCCGATGCTAAAGACGCTGCTCCACCGGCTGACGGGATTTTCGCCGGTCGCGATTCCGGATCAACTATGGACTTCGACCGTCGCGTCGCTGCCGTTCGTCGCGCGGCTCAGCGCCGATCAGCATGCCAGGTTACGTGGACTCGCGGCGCAACTGCTTGCCGACAAGCAGATGGCGGGCGCGGCCGATCTCGATTTGACCGCCGCGATGCAGGTGAACATCGCGGTGCAGGCGTGTCTGCCGGTGCTCAACCTCGGGCTTGATTGGTATCGCGGCTGGAAAAGCATCGTTGTTTATCCAAGCGAGTTTCTCGTTCCGCGCCAAGTGACCGACGATGACGGCGTTGTGCACGAGTACGTCGAACCGATCACCGGCGAAGCTTGGGATCGCGGTCCGTTGCTGTTGTCATGGGAAGACGCGCAGCAAAGTGCCACCGACACGGGGGCGGCTTACTCGGTCGTGATCCACGAGTTCGTGCACAAGATCGATTTGCTCAATGGCGATGCCGATGGCGTGCCGCCGTTTTCAGCAGTGCACAGACAGCTGACGGTGGGCGATTGGCGGCGTGTTCTGCGCGATGCATTCGATCGCTTCGTCGCCGAGATCGAATTGGTAGAAAGCGCACTACCGGCCGAACTCGATCCTGAATCCGACGAAGTCGACCGCTACTTCACACACTTGCCGTTCGATGCGTACGCGGCGCAGGATGAAGCCGAGTTTTTCGCGGTGACGAGCGAGGCGTTCTTCGTCGAGCCGACCCGCTTGCAGCAGGCGTTTCCGGATTGGTACGCGCTGCTCGCACAGTTCTTTCTGCAAGACCCGTTGCGCGTCAACACGTGAAGCGCCTGTTAATCGTTTATCACTCGATGACCGGCGCTGCGCAACAATTGGCGACCGCCGCACATCAATCGGCGAACGAAGAGGATGGGTGCCAGGCGAAGCTGATCACAGCCGCTGCAGCCGACATCGCAGACGTCTTGAGCGCCGACGGCTACCTGTTCGTCACTCCGGAGAATCTGGCCACGATGGCCGGCAGGATGAAGGATTTTTTCGATCGCGTTTACTACGGCGTACTCGACAACATCAACGGCCGGCCGTACGCAGCGATGATCGCTGCAGGCACCGATGGCGAAGGTGCCGCGCGCCAGATTCAGCGCATTGCCACCGGGCTGCGATTGAAAGAAATCGCGCCGCCGATGATCGTGCGCAACGGCGCGCAGACACCGGAACAGATTCTTGCACCGAAGATAGTTCCGGAAGCCGGGCTCGACCGCGCGCGGGAATTGGGTGCAGCGATCGCAGCCGGCTTGGCGAGTGGCGTCTTCTAGTGAATGTCGCCACTGAGCAGGAAATCGCGAACGACTGCAATTTCGTTGGCAAGCATCAATGTCGGCGCATGGCCGATACCGTCAATTTCGATCGTCTTCGCTTTCGGGCCGCGCCGCGCCATGTCATCGAGCGTTGCGCGCGTCAGCAGATCGGATTTTTCACCGCGAATCACCAGTGTCGGACATCGGATGTTGTCGTACAACGCCCACAGTGCCGCTTCGTCGGCAGCGGTTCGTTCCGGCGTCGTTGCCTTGAACGGGGCCGCGATGCGGGTGTCGTAGTGCAGCGACCATCGCTCGGCCTCGCGTTTAAGACCGGGCTCAACCAGCTCGCGCCAGTCTTTTCGCTGCGTCAATCCGAACGGCGCTGCAATCATCGAAATGTAATCAACCGCCTGATCGACGCTCGCAAACGACATCGGCACGCCGACATATTCTCCAATGCGTGCAATCGCAGCAGAGTCCAGCCGCGGGCCCACGTCGTTCAGAACCAGTCGCCGAATCGGCGAATCATTCTGGCCGGCGAGCGCGATTCCGATCAGCCCGCCCATCGATGTGCCAACCCAGTCGGCGTGTTCAACGTCGAGCCGCGCGATCAGCGTCACCATATCGGCGACGTACTGCGGCACGCCATAGTGCATCGGATCGCGCAAAAAATCGCTGCGGCCACGGCCGACTATATCGGGGCAAACGACCCGATACTCTGCCTTCAAAGCGCGCGCCAGGCGGTCGAAATCCCGTCCGAGGCGCGTCAGGCCGTGCACGCAGATCACCACACGCGGATTTTCGGCCGCGCCCCATTCTGTGTAGCCCATTGAGTGCAAGCCCGACGGACTCAGGCATTGGACGCTGCGCAGGCGCGGCTCGATTGGATTACTCACGATGGCATACTCATCGCGACAAATAGCGGAGCATTTCATGCTGAAAGGTAAGACGGCCCTGGTGACCGGCTCGACGAGCGGCATTGGTCTGGGCATTGCGCGCGCGCTGGCCAACGAAGGCGCAAACATCGTCATCAACGGCTTCGGCAAGCCCGACGTGCTGAAGGACGTCGAGCGCGAGCTGAAGGCGCTGCGGGTTCGTACGCTGTATCACGGCGCCGACATGAGCAAGCCCGCCGAAATCGAAGACATGGTCAAGGCAGCGGAGTCGAAGTTTGGGTGCGTCGATATTCTGGTGAACAACGCCGGCATTCAACACGTGGCGCCGATCGAAGCGTTTCCCGCCGACCGTTGGGACGCGATCATCGCGATCAACCTGAGCTCGGCGTTCCACACGACGCGATTGGCGCTGCCCAAGATGAAGCACAACCATTGGGGACGCATCATCAACATCGCGTCGGTGCATGGCCTGGTGGCATCGGCCGAGAAATCGGCGTACGTGGCGGCCAAGCACGGCATCATCGGGCTGACCAAGGCGGTCGCACTGGAAACCGCGCAAACGGGCGTGACCTGCAATGCGATTTGCCCCGGCTGGGTATTGACGCCGCTGGTGCAGATACAGGTCGATGCGCGCGCCGAGCGAGACCATATCGACTCCGACGCCGCAAAAAAGTCGCTGCTCGGCGAGAAACAGCCGTCGCTGCAGTTCGTTACTCCGGAACAACTGGGTGCGCTCGCGGTGTTCCTGTGCTCCGCTGCCGCGGATCAGGTGCGGGGCGCGGCATGGAACGTCGATGGCGGTTGGTACGCGCAATAGGAACGGTTGACGAGCCACGCGCTAGCGCGCAGGTTTTCGCTTGACCTGCCCGGCGACCAGCTGCACCGGCGACACGGGCTCACCGTCGATGCCCGCCGGCAGCGGCGCGCGCACCGGCTGAGTCGATTCGGTCTCCAGGCGCGGCGCGTCGGGTGCCACGTACGAGTCCAGCCAGGTGGGGTCGGGAATTTCTCCGAACACCTGCTTTAACCGCGCGCCCCATGTATCGCGAATCATTTTCATATACTGATTCGAGCTGTCGATGTGCACGAACTTGGTCACCCGCAAGGTGTCGGCCTCGTACACCAGCAGGTCGAGCGGCATGCCCACCGAAATATTGGATCGCAAAGTCGAGTCCATCGAGATCAGCGCGCACTTGGCCGCTTCGTCGAGCGGCGTCGACGGCTGGACCACGCGGTCGATGATCGGCTTGCCGTACTTCGACTCGCCGATTTGAAAATATAAATTCTCCTGCGTCGCCTCGATGAAATTGCCCGCCGAGTAAATATGAAACAGGCGCATGCCTTCGCCCTTGATCTGGCCGCCGAAGATGAACTTGGCGTTAAATTCCACGCCAAATTCGCCCAGCGCCTTGGCATCGCGCTGATGCACTTCGCGCACGGCAGCGCCGATGATGCGCACCGCCGCGACCATCGTGGTCGCGGTCCACACACTGGCATGCTCGGCACCGACCCGCTCGCTCAAAATCTGCGTAACCGCCTGCGTCAGCGCCAGATTGCCCGACGTCAGCAGCACCAGCATCCGCTCGCCCGGGTTTTCGAACACGGTCATCTTGCGGAAGGTCGAGATCTGATCGACGCCGGCGTTGGTGCGCGAGTCGCCGAGGAAGACAAGGCCGGTATCGAGCCGCATCGCTACACAGTAGGTCATAGGGGCATCAGTTTAGTGCGCGTGCTCGAGCGGAACCAGAAAGTCTTCGCTGATTCGCCCTCCCAAATCGTTGATTCGCTCGAGAAACTCGGTCAGGTAGAGGTGCAGGCCGTGCTCGAGGATGTCGTTGATGCGGCCATAGCGCAGCTCGGCGCGCAGCAGCCCGGCGCGCCGTTCGGTTTCGTCCGACCGGCTGTTGCGCACCATCTCGAGGTTGGCCGACACTTCGTTCACGCAGCTCGCGAGCGAGCGCGGCATGTCGCTGCGCAGGATCAACAATTCGGCGACGCGCGACGGCGTGATCACGTCGCGATAGACCTTGCGATACGTTTCAAAGGCTGATACCGAGCGCAGAACTGCGGCCCAGTGATAAAAATCGAGCGGTTGATCGGCGCCGGCCTCCGCCTCATCCTCCAGGCCGTGATACTTGACGTCGATCAGGCGCGCCGTGTTGTCCGCGCGCTCCAGAAAAGTGCCGAGCCGAACGAAGTAAAACGCCTCGTCCTTCAACATCGTGCCGATCGTGACTCCGCGCGACAGATGCGAGCGGAACTTCACCCACTCAAAGAACGTCTGCGGGTCGCGCTCCAGAGTGCCGTCGGCCAGCTTGCGCTGCAGCTCGAGCCACGTGTCATTGTGGGTTTCCCACACCTCGGTGGTGAGCGAGCCGCGCACCGCGCGCGCGTTCTCGCGCGCAGCCTGCAGGCAAGCCCCAATCGAAGATGAATTGCTGGTGTCGCGCACCATGAAGTCGATCACGTCGCGCGGTGCGACGATCGGGTAGCGCTCGTCGAACTCGTCGGCTAGCTCGGAGATACTGAGCAACGCGCGCCAGCTGCGCTCCAACGCGTGCGCCGATTGCGGCAACAGTGAAGTCGACAGGTTGACGTCGAGCATGCGCGCTGTGTTTTCCGCCCGCTCGATGTAACGCGCCATCCAGAACAAATGATCCGCTGTACGGCTAAGCACTGCCGGCCCAAATATGAACGCGGTTGCGGCCGGCGTGCTTGGCGGCATACAGCGACTCGTCGGCGCGCCGCACCAGCTCGCTCGAATCTCCAAAATCCGCCGATTCGCACAGGCCGATGCTCATCGTGACGCGCAGCCCACTGTCGAGCTGGTCCCACGAGAACTTTCGCACGGCGTTGATCAGCCGATCGACGACGGACATCGCCGCGCCGCCCTCGCTGTCGGCCAGCAGCAGCGCGAATTCGTCGCCACCGAGTCGTGCCGCGAAATCGGTGTCACGCAAGTTTGCGCGGATCACTTCTCCCAGCTGACGCAGAACGGAATCTCCGGTCAGATGCGAATGCTGATCGTTGATCTGCTTGAACTCGTCGATGTCGGCCACCACAAGGCCGAAGCGCAGTGTGCCGGCGCGCGCGCGCGCGCACCAGTTTTCAAGCTCCTTTGTGAACGCGCGGCGATTGGCGAGGCCGGTCAGCTCATCCTCCAGCGCCAGCCGCTCGAGGCGCGAGCGCGACTGCTCGAGGTCGCGCGTTTGCTGGTGCAGAGCTGCGGTCTGCGTGCGCAGCTTGTGCAGCTCGGCGCGCGCCTCGTGCAAGCGCGCACGC
>JBGSWX010000303.1:0-1594 GCA_041751695.1 Burkholderiaceae bacterium
CGCGTTTATCGAGCCCACCCGTCGGATCAATTGCTACATGGTGGGGGAGGGTGACGCGAAGGAATGTAAGAACCTCTTGGACCAGCATGGCAAGGTGTACAGCCGGGAGCCCGGCCTTGAGATTCGCCGCGCTATCCTTGATGGCGGTGATGTGTACGAAGTCACTTTCTGGCAACAATTCAAGACCTATGCGACGGTCCCCAAGAGGAAGTCTCCGGAAGCCGCCAGAACGCGCAAGTAGCCGCGGCGCACTAAATTGGTCCGAATTCACGCCGTAGCGTAGCGATAACGTCGCCGAACGTTTCAGCAATGCGCTCCTTAGAGCCGATCCGGGAAGTTCTTGAGTCTGATGAATCGGATGTGATTCATTGCTGGGCGCTTGATTCTCTGGAGAGCGCCCGATGTGGAAGCCCGAACACCGCCTCGCGGCGGACCGCAGTTGCCTTCGTTATCCGAGCGATCTGACCGATGCCGAATGGGCAATCGTTGCGCCAATGATCCCGCCGGCTCGGCACGGCGGGCGCAGACGGTCGGTGAACGTGCGCGAGGTGCTGAACGGGATCTTCTATGTGCTGTGGACCGGCTGCCAATGGAAGGCGCTGCCCAAGGATCTGCCGCCGAAGAGCACGGTGCACGACTATCTCGAGCTCTGGAACTGGGACGGCACCTTGGAGCGCATTCATCACGCGCTGTACGTGGCGGTGCGCGAGCAGGAGGGACGTGAAGCGAGTCCGACGGTAGCGATCATCGACTCGCAGACTGCGAAGGGCGCTCAAAAAGGGGGTCTTGGCTCGATCCTTCGGGCTACGACGCGGGCAAGAAGATCAAGGGTCGCAAGCGGCACATCCTGGTCGACACGCTGGGCCTCCTGTTGAACGTCGTCGTTCATCCCGCCGATGTTCAGGACCGCGATGGCGCCTTCCAGTTGCTGCGCCGGTCGCGACGACTATTCCCGTTCATCGAACGCATTTTTGCTGACGGCGGATACGCGGGACGCAAGATGGCGATGACAGTGTGGCGCACTGGTGCCTGGAGCTTGCAAATCGTCAAGCGATCGGACGCGGCTGGATTTGAGGTGCTGCCTAAGCGGTGGATCGTCGAACGAACGTTCGCGTGGATCAGTCGTAACCGTCGCCTGGCTCGCGACTTCGAACGCTACGCAACCACCGTTGCTGCATTCATCCGCCTTGCCATGATCCGCATCATGCTCAGGCGACTTGCTGCAAATGCCTCGTCATAAATCCAAACTTCCCGGATGGGCTCTTACGGCTTTGGATTTGGCATAGTCGCGGTCGGCGCGAAAACAAAGCTTCAGAATCAACTCACAATCATCAACATGCGCGTCAAGCGCATAGACGAATAACTCAAGCTGCTCATCGATGCGGGCAAGTAGTTCGTCGGTGTTGTCCTTCAGCGACCGCGCTTCGGAAAAGAAACGGTAGAGGAATTCCGAAAGACGAGTACCACGATACGTCAGTCTGCTAATCGACACATTGTAAATCGCAAGTGGATGACGATAGCAACGCTGAGCGAAGTACGCTTCATCATCTTGTATTCGAACCAAGCACGGCCCTGCGGCCAGCACAGATGCGTC
>JBGSWX010000304.1:0-14031 GCA_041751695.1 Burkholderiaceae bacterium
GGCGATCAGCCCTCGCGGTTGCAGCGCGCACGCAGCGGGTCACGCATGCATTGCAATCGGGTCCCGGTGTCCTAAGCGACGCCGAGCGCCTGGCGTTGCTGCACGACGGCGCCGCGCTCGACGAAATGCAGCACACGGCCAGGAGCGCACCGATTCATTCATCGTGGTATGCGAGTTCTGTTTCGGCGCGCCGGGCGACGATCAAAGTCTTTGGCCGGTCAAGCGATGCCCGCAATGCGACGATCGCTACGATGGCGCGGGCTCGTTAGGCTGCCACCTATTCCCCTCCGAAGCAGTCGCACTGCCGTTTCGTCAGGCGACGCTCTGCCACGCCCGCACCGCTGCCACCAGCCATACCGTGGCCGCAACGCTGGTAGCGCCACGCCGATTCTCTGAAGACGGCGCTGCGAATTTCCGGGCACCACATGTGATCGCGTACCAGCGTCCACGGTCTTGTCGGACTTTGACTCGATTTCGCTTCTCCGTCGATGGATCCACGTCTTCGGATGACCGGGTTGTCGTCTTTGCGGCGTCGATACTGCCGAATATTCATCTGGTCACTTTCGCCCGGGAGCCCCGTAATGCGCAGCAAGAGACCACGGCTGGGGGCACGGACTCTTCCGCGATCAGGCGCAGCGGAAACTGCAGCGCCGACACTTAAGAGAGGCTCACATGAATCGCTTCAAAACAATTGGCTCCGCATTGCTTCTGGCCCCCGCGATGGTATTCGTTTCAACGCAGGCGCACGCCGAGTTCAAGTGCGACGAACCCTCGACGCACATCGATCGCGCTGCGTGCGAGAAGGCCAAGGAAAGCCCGACCGCGCTGCGTCAGTACATTCAGCGCATAAGAATGATCGAAAGCCTTCAGTTCACGGACTACGTGAATGAAGCGCAAGCGCGCGCGTGGGCGCAAAACGAGCCCGCACGCGCTCCGGCCAAAAAAGCAGCCGTACGAACAGCTTTTGGCTTGCCCGAATACACGGGCGCGTAACGATGATTCACCCTTGGCGCGGCAACTCAACGCCGCGCTCTTCATGCGCGAGACGCTGAAAATACGCAGCGAACTCCGGGTCTTCGCCCTTGAGAAGATGGGGCAGCCGATAGAAAAAAGCATCGCGCTGCAGCCACTCGCGCATGAAGTCCTCCCAGGAATTCCAGCGGCGCCGTTGCGTCGGCGTCATGTGTTCGGTGTAAGCGGTTAAATACGCACGCTCGAGCAACGAGATCAGCATGTCGAAGATCAACAGCATGCGCTCCTGCTGCTCGGGGGATAGATCGGGCGTGACGGCGTTGCTGCGCAGATGCAGATCGGGATTGTCGATCGCAACGCGCAGAAAATCGTTGTAAGCGTCCGAGAGCAGCTGGTAGACCTCGTCCTCTTCGTTGCGCCGCTCGCGCCGCTGGTCGAGCAGAACCACGCAGATCGCCAGCGGTAAACCGATGACGGTCACGACGTAGCTGGCGAGCTCCCAGAATTCGAGGGTCATCGCTTAGTTTCCGTACCTGCGTAACGCAGCCAGATCGAGAATGCGCACGCTGCCGTATTCGATTTCGACCAGCTTTGCGCGCGCCAGCACCTGCAGCGCCTGGTTGACGCGCTGGCGCGACACGCCCGACAGGTAGCCGATCTCTTCCTGCGAGATTTCAAGCTCGCTGCGATGCCCGGGATACAGATGCGGATTGAACATCTCGGCCAGGCAGCGCGCGACCCTGGCATCGGGTTCGAGCATCCGCTCGTACTCCACCAGGCCGATGAACTGGCCCAGGCGCTCGTTGAGCTGCAACAACAGGAAGCGGTTGAATGCGATGCTGGTGGAAAGGAGCCAGTCGAAGGTCGAGCGCGGCATCCACGCCATGCGGGTGTCGCGCAGCGCGACGATGTTGTACTTGCGCGCTTCACTTTTTAACAGCGAGCCCTCGCCGAACCAGCCGCCGGGGCCAACCCCGGTGAACGTCACGCTCTTGCCGGCCGCCGATACCGAGCTCATCTTCACAAGCCCTTCGATCACACCGGTCCAGGCGTCGACTGTTTCGCCTCTACGCATCACCACCGTGCCGCCCGCAAAACGGCGTTCCTCTACTTCGGCCGCGACGCGCCGATGCTGCGCAGCGTCTAACCCGGACCACCAAGCGCTGGCGGCCAGCATGTCGACGAGGTGTGACGGCTGTGGATCGAGTTCGGACATTTGGGCCTACATTCTGGCGCAGACTGTCGCCCAAATGACAGTGTGCGGTGCAGCGCCGCCGTACCGTTCGGTACGCCACGGGCGCCTGCTGCAGTAAGCTAGCTTGCCCTTCATCGACTTACTCAGCGACGCGATTCAAAATCGCGCGAACCAGGAGACAGACTCGTGCCGCCGGCGTCCAGCGCTGACACCTTTCCGCGCCTGCTCGCGCAGCACGCGCAGGCGCGTCCCAGCGCCACCGCGATTCGCGAGAAAGATCTCGGCATCTGGCAGAGCTGGACCTGGAGCGCGATGCTGCAGGAAGTCAGCGAGATTGCGGCAGGCTTGATGCAGGCCGGCTTCAAGCGCGGCGAGCACTTGGCGATCATCGGGGAGAATCGACCCCGGCTGTATGTCACGATGATTGCGGTGCAGTCCCTCGGTGGAATTCCGGTGCCTATGTATCAGGACGCCGCTGCCGCGGAAATGGCGTTTGTATTCGACAACGCCGAGATTGCTTTTGCGGTGGTCGAAGACCAGGAGCAGGTCGACAAGGTGCTCGAAATTCGCGAGAAAGTCGCGCACCTGAAACAGATTTTTTACGACGACGCGCGCGGGCTGCGGCACTACCAGCAGCCCGGGCTGCAATCGTATGACGCGCTGCGCGCGAGCGGCCAGCAGCTGCTCGAGCAACAGCCGGCCGCGGTCGAAGACGAAATCGCCAAGGGCCGTGCAACCGATGTGGCCGCGATGTTCTACACGTCGGGTACGACCGGCAACGCCAAGGGCGTCGTGCTCGGCTACGACAACCTGATCTCCGCGGGACGCGCGGGCGCCGAAATGGAAGCGCTGAGCTCGAAGGAAGAAGTGCTGGCGTATTTGCCGATGGCGTGGATCGGCCAGAACATTTTTTCGTACACGCAGTGGCTGGTCTGCGGGTTCACCGTGAACTGCCCGGAATCAGCCGCGACCGTGAACGCCGACATGCGCGAGATCGGGCCCACGTATTACTTTGCGCCGCCGCGCGTGCTCGAAGCGATGCTCACGCAGGTCATGATCCGGATGGAAGACGCCTCGGCCATCAAGCGGAAGATGTTTCACTACTTCATGGACGTTGCGCGCAATGTCGGCGGCAGGCTGCTCGACAAACAGCCCGTCGGCGGCGGCGACCGCCTGCTTTACTCGCTGGGCGACTTGCTGGTCTACGCACCGCTGCGAAACTCGCTCGGCATGAGCCGCGTGCGCGTGGCGTACACAGCGGGTGAAGCAATCGGCCCCGACTTGTTCACGTTCTATCGATCACTCGGCATCAATTTGAAGCAGTTGTATGGCTCGACCGAGACTTCTGTGTTCGTGTGCGTGCAGGAAAACGGCGGCGTCAAGGCTGACACGGTGGGCCCGCCGGTCAAGGGCGTCGAAATAAAACTTACTGACGCTGGCGAGATTCTGATTCGCTCGCCCGGGTTGTTTCGCGAGTACTACAAGGCGCCCGAGGCAACGCGCGAAGCGAAGGACGCCGAGGGATGGTTTCGCACCGGCGACGCCGGCTATTTCGATCAGGGCGGCCACCTGAAAATCATCGATCGTGCGAAGGACGTCGGCAAGTTGGCCGACGGAACGTTGTTCGCTCCGAAGTACATCGAGAACAAGCTGAAGTTTTTCCCGACCATCAAGGAGGCGGTGGCGTTCGGCGATCGGCGTGACATGGTCACCGCGTTCATCAACATCGACATGGAAGCCGTCGGCAACTGGGCAGAACGACACAACCTGCCCTATGGCGGCTACACCGACCTGGCCGGAAAACCGGAGGTGCTCGCGCTGGTACGCGAAGCCGTCGGCAAGGTCAACGCCGATCTGGCCGGCGATCCGGCATTGGCCAATGCGCAGATTCACCGCTTCATCGTGCTGCACAAGGAGCTCGACGCCGATGACGACGAACTCACACGCACCCGCAAGGTCAGGCGCGGCTTTATTCAGCACAAGTTCGAACAGCTGGTCGGCGCGATGTACGGCGGTTCGACCGAGCAGTACATCGACACCGCGGTCAAGTTCGAAGACGGGCGCACGGGCAAGATCAGTGCGACCCTGAAAATCACCGACGCCGAAGTTTTTCCCGCCATGCAAAAGGCGGCCTGATTCATGGGCGCACGCAGCGTGGCGGCCATCGCCTGCCTCGTCGTCGGCGTTGCGCTGGCCGCGTGGTCGATGGCGAACGGTCAGTGGCTGCTGGCGATCGTCGGCTTCGCGTTGCTGTTCACGTTCTTGTATCTGGTCGTCGAAGCGATGAACAAAGCGGGCAAGCCGAAGCACGAGATCAAGCGCGCGGCGAATTCGGCGTGGAGCATGAAAGACGAGCCCGCAAACAGCGACAAAGAGGCCAAGTCGTGAGCCGCGCGCGCGCGGCAAACCGCGGGGATGTCTTGTTGAAGGTCGAAGACGTTTCGCTTGCCTTTGGCGGCGTCAAGGCGTTGCAGCAGGTTTCGTTCGACGTCTTCGAGCACGAAATTCGCGCAATCATCGGGCCCAACGGTGCCGGCAAGAGCTCGATGCTGAATGTCATCAACGGCGTCTACACCCCGCAGCACGGCCGCATCACGTTTCGCGGCAAGGTGCGCGAGAACATGGACCCGCACGAAGCGGCCGCCGGCGGCATTGCGCGCACGTTCCAAAGCTTGGCGCTGTTCAAGGGCATGAGCGTGCTCGACAACATCATGACCGGCCGCAATTTGCGCATGAAAACCGGCGTGCTGCTGCAGGCTCTGCATCTCGGGCCAGGCCGGGCCGAAGAACTGCGCCACCGCGAGTACGTCGAGCACATCATCGACTTCCTGGAAATTCAGCCGCATCGCAAGACGCAGGTCGGACGCCTGCCGTACGGTTTGCAGAAGCGCGTCGATCTTGGCCGCGCACTTGCCACTGAGCCGAAACTGTTGCTGCTCGACGAGCCGATGGCGGGTATGAACCTCGAAGAGAAAGAGGACATGTGCCGTTTTGTGCTTGATGTCAACGAGGAGTTCGGCACCACGACCGTCCTGATCGAGCACGACATGGGCGTCGTAATGGATATCTCGGACCGGGTCGTCGTGCTCGACTATGGCAAGAAGATCAGCGACGGCTCCCCGGACTCGGTGCGAAACAGTCAAAACGTGATCGACGCGTATCTGGGCGTCGCGCATTGATGGGTAGCTACCTGAAAAAAAACTGGGCGGTTGTCGCGCTGATAACCGCGTTGGTGATCGGCATGGCGCTTCCACTCGTAACCGGCATCAGCGCGCCCGGCTTCTACTTTGAAGTGATGCTGGGTGGGCTGATGTCGGGCGTGCTGTATTCGCTGGTGGCGTTGGGTCTGGTGCTGATCTTCAAGGCGTCGGGCGTGTTCAATTTCGCGCAGGGTGCGATGGTGCTGTTCGCGGCGCTCGCGGTCGCGCGCATGAGCGAAGTTATGCCGCTGCCGGTCGCCTTCGTTCTGGCGATCGGCGTGATGGCCGTCTTCGCCTGGCTGGTCGAGCGACTGGTGTTGCGGCATCTGGTCAATCAGGATGCCGTGGTCCTGTTGATGGCGACTCTGGGCGTTGCGTTTTTTCTCGACGGCTTCGGTCAGACCGTCTGGGGCAGCGACATTTACCAGATAGATACCGGCCTGCCGAAGACGCCGGTGCTGGTCGCGGAAAACATCTTTCAGGGCGGCATCCTGATCAACAGCGAAGACCTGGTCGCTGGAGCGGTGGCCGCGCTGCTGGTGCTGGCACTGGCGATGTTCTTTCAGAAAACGTCGACCGGACGCGCGCTGCGAGCGGTGGCCGATGATCACCAGGCCGCGCAGTCGATCGGCATTCCGCTGAATCATATCTGGGTGATTGTCTGGACCGTCGCCGGCTTTGTGGCGTTGGTGGCCGGCGTAGTGTGGGGTTCCAAACTTGGCGTGCAGTTTTCACTATCGCTGATTGCGCTGAAGGCGTTGCCGGTAGTGATCCTGGGCGGGTTCACCTCGGTACCCGGGGCGATTTTGGGCGGGCTCATCATCGGCGTCGGCGAAAAGTTCGCCGAAGTGTTCCTCAGTCCGATTTTGGTGCAGCGGTTCGATCTGGCCGGCGGCGGCATCGAAAACTGGTTTGCTTACGTGCTGGCGTTGTTGTTCCTGCTGGTCAGGCCAGAAGGTTTGTTCGGAGAGAAACATATAGATCGGGTGTAGCGGTCTTAACCGATCACTGATCACCGATCAACGATTCCATGCTCTACAGAGAAAACGGCCAATTCAAGACGACATACAGCGCCGATCAGCAGCTGCTGCCGGTCGCGCAGGACCGCTGGTTCGTGATCGGGCTGATCGCATTCGCGTATCTGGCGGTGCCGGCACTCGCCAGCGACTACATGCTGCGCGCGCTGGTCATTCCGTTCATCATCCTGGCGATCGCCGCGATCGGGCTCAATATCCTGGTCGGCTATTGTGGCCAGATTTCGCTCGGAACGGCAGCGTTCATGGCGGTCGGCGCGTACGCCGCGTACAACCTGACGATCCGCATACCGCAGCTGGGATTTCTCGTCGTGCTGGTGCTGGCGGGCGGTATCGCGGCGTTGGTGGGCGCGCTCTTCGGTATCCCCAGCCTGCGCATCAAGGGCCTATATCTGGCGGTTGCTACTCTGGCGGCGCAGTTCTTTATCGACTGGCTGTTCGCGCGCGTTAGATGGTTCACCGACTACTCGGCGTCGGGTTCGGTATCGACCGCGCCGATCGAGGTCTTCGGCTGGACAGTGCTCACGTCACTCGACAAATATCTGTTCGTCCTCTCGATCGCGATCGTGCTGACCCTGGCGGCGAAAAATCTGGTGCGTGGGCACATCGGCCGCGCCTGGATGGCCACGCGCGACATGGACGTGGCGGCCGAGGTGATTGGCATCCGACCGCTGACGGCCAAGCTGTCCGCGTTTGCGGTCAGCTCGTTTTATGCCGGTGTGGCCGGCGCCTTGTGGGGGTTTGTCCACCTAGGCGCGTGGGAGCCATTGGCGTTCAATATCAACCTTTCACTTAATCTGCTGTTTATGATCATCATCGGGGGCATGGGCTCGTTGCTCGGCGCATACTTCGGCGCGGCCTTTATCGTCGTGCTGCCTATCTTGTTGAACCAGGTGCCGGGCGCATTGGGTGTGCCGATCTCGACGGCGTTGGCGTCGCACCTGGAAGTCATGATCTTTGGCAGCTTGATCGTCTTTTTCCTGATCGTCGAACCTCATGGGCTCGCACGGTTATGGGCAATTGGCAAAGAAAAACTGCGGCTGTGGCCGTTCCCGCACTGAAGAGGTCCAATGCGGGATGGCCTTGATCTAAACAAACCGGACCCTAGGAGACCACCATGGAAGTTCTGCAACGAACGAAGGCAAGCGCGATTTCGGCGCTGGCTGGAATCGCCGCCGCTGTTGCGCTGAGCATATCGGCGCCGGCGGGCGGGCAACAAAACGCCCCCGCGGCGACCGGTAAGGGCGAGCAATTTTTCCCGTCGCTCGTCTATCGCACAGGTGCGTACGCGCCCAATGGGGTGCCGTTCGCCAATGGCTACCTCGACTATCTGAAGCTGGTCAATGCGCAGGGCGGCATCAACGGCGTCATGATCACGTTCGAAGAATGCGAAACCGGTTATGCAACCGATCGCGGCGTCGAGTGCTACGAGCGGCTGAAAGGCAAGGGGCCGACCGGTGCCACACTGTTTCAGCCGCTTTCCACCGGCATCACATTCGCGCTGACTGACAAGACGGCGACCGACAAAATTCCGTTGATTACGGCCGGTTATGGCCGCGCGGATTCGGTCGAAGGCGAAGTGTTTCCCTATAACTTCCCGCTGATGGGGACCTACTGGGACGCCGCCGACATCCTGGTGCAGCACGTCGCCAAACTCAATGGCGGCTTCGACAAGCTCAAAGGCAAGAAGATCGCCCTCGTTTATCACGACTCGCCGTACGGCAAGGAGCCGATTCCGCTGCTGACCGAGCGTTCGAAGCTGCACGGGTTTGAACTGTTGGCGCTGCCGGTGACCCATCCGGGAGTCGAGCAAAAAGCCACCTGGCTGCAAATCCGCCAGCAACGCCCCGACTATGTATTCCTGTGGGGTTGGGGCGTGATGAACTCGACTGCGGTGCGCGAAGCGGTCGCCACCGGCTTTCCACGCGACAAGATGTACGGCGTGTGGTGGGCCGCAGCCGAGCCCGATGTGTTGCCGGTCGGCGCCGACGCTAAGGGCTACAACGGCCTGGCGCTGCAGCACAGCGATGAGCGCGCCAAGATGCACGAAGACATTCTGAAGCTGGTCCATGGCAAAGGCCAGGGCACCGGGCCGAAAGAGGAAGTCGGCACCGTGCTGTACACGCGCGGCATGATCAGCTCAATGCTCGGTGTCGAAGGAGTCCGGCAGGCGCAGTTGCGCTATGGAGTGAAACCGTTGACCGGTGAGCAAGTTCGCTATGGGTTGGAGAACCTGAATATCGATGCCAAGCGGATCGAAGCTCTTGGGTTGACTGGTGTCATGCGTCCGCTCGCCACCAATTGCCGCAATCACGAAGGCGCGAACGTTGCGCGCATCCATCAATGGGATGGCAAGCAGTGGAACGTCACCTCCGACTGGTACGAGGCCGATATGCAGATCATCCGCCCGCTGATCCGCGATTCGGCGGCGCGCTATGCAGCCGAAAAGAAAGTCACGCGTCGCAGCTGCGAAGCTGAGATGAAAGACACTGCCGCAGCACCGAAAGCGACACCTGTCTCGGCCAAGAAATAATTTGCAAGAGTTTCAGTAGCGGGCGTGCGAAAGCACGCTCGCGTCGCTGAGTATGACTACTCTCCTATCTGTCAACGGCATCGAGGTCATCTACAACCATGTGATTCTGGTGCTCAAGGGCGTGTCGCTGATCGTGCCCGAAGGCGGCATCGTGGCACTGCTTGGTGCCAATGGCGCGGGCAAGACCACTACACTGCGCGCCGTGTCGAACCTGTTGCACGGCGAGCGCGGCGATGTGACCAAGGGGTCGATCGAGTACAAAGGCGAGCGCATTCAGGGTTTGACTGCCTACGACCTCGTCAAGCGTGGCGTCGTGCAGGTCATGGAGGGCCGGCGCTGCTTCGCGCACTTGTCGGTCGAGGACAATTTGCTCAGCGGCGCGTATTCGCGCGGCGCTTCGGGCCGCGGAAAATCGCGCGCCGAGATAGCGGCCGATCTCGACAAGGTGTACGCCTATTTCCCGCGGCTCAAGCAGCGGCGTACCAGCCAGTCGGGCTACACCTCGGGCGGCGAGCAGCAGATGACCGCGATCGGCCGCGCGCTGATGGCGCGGCCGTCGATGATCCTGCTCGATGAGCCGTCGATGGGGTTGGCCCCGCAGGTAGTCGAGGAAATCTTCGGCATCGTGCACGACCTGAACGGCAAGGAAGGCGTGTCGTTCCTGCTCGCCGAGCAGAACACCAACATTGCGCTGAAGTACGCCAAGTACGGCTACATCCTGGAAAACGGTCGAGTCGTCCTCGATGGCGAAGCGCGCGCGTTGCGCGAGAACGAGGACGTGAAAGAGTTTTATCTGGGCGTGTCGCAGTCGGGCCGCAGGAGTTTCAGGGACGCGAAGTTTTACAAGCGTCGCAAACGCTGGCTCGCCTGAGATGATTACGCAAAAGATGAGGACGTAAAAAAGCCGGCCGTAGCAGTGAGCCAGACCGGCTTTGCTAACACCGACGAAATGCTTACGGCTTGGCCTTCATGGCTTTTTCGCCCGGGATCGCGCTCGGAACCACGCCCGGCCCGTACATCGCTTCAACATCCGCCATCATGGCCATGCCGGCTGCGTTCCGCTTCATCTTGCCCCACATACCTTTATGGTAGTTGTTGAACTCGGCTTCGGACACCATGCCATCGTTATTGGCGTCCATGCCCTTCATACGCATTTCCTTCTGCGACATCGTGGTGCTCGCGGGTGTGGTTGCGCTGGGGGTCGTGCTGGGTGTGGTCGTTTGGGCGACGGCTTGACCTGCGGTGCCGAGTACCGCTGCTCCACATAAAACTGCAATTGACTTGCGCATAGTGCCTCCTTGTGAGTTGCGCTGACTTACTACTGTTGCCGATGCGCGGAGAGCGCGATCAGGAATAACCGAGCAATTACGGTGCCCGATAAGGGCGTGTTAATAACTTGTTAAGCACCTCGCAGTAACCCGCAATAACCCGCAGAACGACGTGGCCGCTTATCATGCAATGCCCTTCAAGCCTCGGCAACTTTCCATGAACGCATGGATTCCCGCTCTGTTGACAGCGTTGGTCCTACTCGGTTGCATGAATCGCGATACGGCCGACAGCGACAAGGCCGTACGCACGCCGCTGCCGACGCGCCAGACGACGATCGACCCTGTCACAAAGAAGCTCGATACGGCGCGCGAAGACGCTGAGCGGCGCCGGCAGCAAGTCGACGACTCTTACAAGTAGCCGCCGCGGCGCCATCAACCATGACCGAGCATCTCGACAACCGCGAAGCGCGCGACCCGCAGCGGCGCGAACTCGATCTGATGGGTCATCTGCCGGGCCTGGTGGCCAAAGCGCTGAAAGCGCCCGGCTGGCAGCGTCATCTGGGCGCGCTCGATGCCACGCAGATCAACAGCCGCGCTGCACTCTCGCGGCTGCCGCTGTTGCGCAAGTCTGACTTGCCGGCACTGCAGAAAGCGCATCCGCCTTTTGGCGGCTTCGTCGCCGACGAGCTCGAGCGGTTCGGCCGGCTCTTCGCCTCGCCTGGCCCAATTTATGAACCCGAAGGCAAGCACGAAGATGCATGGCGCGCGTCGCGCTCGCTGTTTGCGGCGGGCTTCGTCAGCGGCGACATCGTGCTGAATACTTTTTCGTATCACCTGGTGCCGGGGGGCTTCATCCTCGACGGTGGTGCGCGTGCGCTCGGTTGCACGGTGATTCCCGCGGGGCCAGGCAACACCGAGCAGCAGCTCGACATCATCGAGCACTTGCGACCCGTTGCGTATACCGGCACGGCGGATTTTCTGAAGATACTGCTCGACGCCGCCGATGCCGGCGGCCGTGACGTCTCGTCGATCACGAAGGCAGTGGTCTCCGGCGCGGCGTTTCCGCCGTCACTGCAGGCGAACATCAAGGCGCGCGGCATCGATGCCTATCAGGCGTACGCGATCGCCGACGTCGGCATCATTGCGTACGAGAGCCAGGCGCGCGACGGGCTGATCGTCAACGAAGACGTGCTGATCGAAATCGTGAGGCCGGGCACCGGGGTGCCGGTGGCCAACGGCGAGGTGGGCGAGGTCGTCGTCACCTCGTTCGATTCGGAGCGCCCGTGGATCCGGCTTGCCATCGGCGATTTATCGGCGATTGCGCCGGGCATATCGCGCTGCGGCCGAACCAACGCGCGCATCAAGGGTTGGATGGGGCGCGCCGATCAAACCACGAAGGTCAAAGGCATGTTCGTGCGTCCCGAGCAGATGGCCGAGCTGGCGCGCCGCCATGCGGAATTGAAGCGCTTGCGCCTGGTGGTCGCGCGCAGCGGTGAGACCGATACGATGACGCTGCGTGCGGAGTCTGAATCGCATGACCCGTCTCTCGAACGAGCCGTTGGCGAGACGCTGCGCGTAGTCACCAAACTGGGTGGAGTCGTGGAGCTGCTGGCGCCGGGCGCGTTGCCCAACGACGGCAAGGTGATCGACGACACCCGAAGCTACACGTAGCCCGCGCACGCCGGACGCGAGCAGCGGTCAGCGGCGCCGCAGCGCTGCAGAGGCTTTCTTCGCAGACTTTTTTGCCGGCACGCGCGCAGCGACTTTCTTTTTCGCCGGCGACTTAGTGGCTTTCTTGGCCGCCGCTTTCGTCCCGACGCGCGGTTTGACCGGGGTCTTGCCGTTACCGGACGATGCGATGCCGGTGGCCATGTCGATTGCCGCCACCATGGCGTCTCGCATCGAGTGCGCCATTGCATTGATGGCGTCGGTCATCGCGGTGGCCGGCTTGCCCACCGCCAGCTTGACCGTGGTCGAAGGCGGTGCGGCGTCTTCTTCGTTGATGTCCCACAGCTTCAACAGCTCCGCCTGCGTGGGCACCGATCCGGCAGCCACGCGCTGTCTGCGCGCCGCAACCGAGTCGCGCACGATCCGTTCGACGACATCGAGCGGCAAGCGGTTCAGGTCCGAAAACTTGATGTAGCTCTTGGCAGCATTGACGCCGGTCAGCGCGTCCTTGTGCTTTAACACGACCTCTTTTTCGGCGACGTACAGCGACATGTGGCGCCGCCCGGACTCGAGCGCAAACAGCGGCCCATCGAGCTCGTAGAACGCCAGGCCATAGCGCATGCTCTCGCGCACACCGCGCGCCGAGCGGCGGATCATGCTGCACAAACGCGCCATGGCCACGCGACGATCCGGCGGCAGATCGCGCAGGTAGGCGCCCACCGTCGAAGCAGTCGAGGTCATCAATTTTTCCTCCGGCAACCAACACCCAAACGGGCGATTTTACCGCGTTCGTCAAGTGCCGAGAGAATAGGGCCTGCTCACCCTAAAACATGAGGTGCGTTGGGTCGCAATGCGGATGGATGCGCGAAGAGCGGCGCTGCGAATGGTGGTTCCATTCGCAAGCCGCTCGCTCATTTGCTTAGATGCGGCAGGCGCCACATTTCGACCCAACCCGGAGGGGAAGGCCGCTTGCGGGCGCATTGCGTCGCGCATGTACAAGAGGCGGCTCGCTGATTGGTATGCACCAACGGCGCTCACGACGCCTAGCACTGCATCCCGCAATCGGCCTTTCGCACTCATGTTTTAGGGTGAGCAGGCCCTACTCCGGCCGCGGCCGGTAGAACACAAAGTCCGACGTGAAATCGACGCGCAACAACTGATTCAGCTGAGACGCGGCGCAGCGCTCGGGCGGAATGCCGCCAGCGGTGTTCACCCGCTGCGCATGCGTGACGTTTTCGAGCGCGCCCTTGCCGAAGCTGCGCGTGGTGAACAGCAGCCAGCGCAGGTCGGTGGGTTTGGAGGCATCGTCGTAAGCCGCGATGGTCGAGACCAGCCGGCTGCCATCGTCGTGCTCGAAGGAAAAGTTGGCGCCGTGCTTTCCGACCGGCTTGCCGCCGGCGTCGAGCAGATCAGCCTGCGGCTGGCGAAACACCCATGTCAGTTGAGCATCGCGTTTCTCGCACCGAAATATCTGCACGCCGCGCGAAGCCAGCTGCAGCGTCGGCTCGTGAGTTGACGGTGCTTTTATCTTCGAGAAGAAGCCGAGGCTCGGGCTCGCAACCGGTGCGGGCGCCGGCGCCGATGGGGCCGGTGGAGCTCCCGGTGAAGGTGGGAATGCCGGGCGCGGTGTGGCGCATGCTGCGAGCGCCGCTACCGAGGTGACCGCAACGAGACCATTAAATCGAGTCATACAAATGATTTTGGCGCAATAGAGGATTACATACACGTGAAGCTGAGTATTGCATTGCAGCATAACGAATGAGTTGAGGCAGTGACGCGCGGGGCATATAGTGCACCCGCGCTTCAAGTGCTATTTATGGTGTGCATTTGCGCCTGCGTTGAAAGTTCTGTGAAATTTTTCGGCAAGCAACAGTTAAAACGTGCGACAGCACCCACGGGAGATTCGATGAATGCACCACTGAGTCGACGCCAGTTCTTTCGAATTAGTGCGACGGGACTCGGCGCGTCTTCGGCAGTCGGGCTCGGCTTTTCGCCGCAGCTTGCGCTGGCTGAAGTGCGTACCTTCAAGCTCGCTCAAACAACGGAGACACGAGGCACGTGTCCGTATTGCTCGGTCAGCTGCGGCGTCATCATGTACACCCGCGGCAATAAGGAGAAGAACACCACGACCAGCATCATTCATATCGAGGGCGATCCCGAT
>JBGSWX010000305.1:0-2480 GCA_041751695.1 Burkholderiaceae bacterium
ACCTTCGGGCAAAATTTCGCGCGCTCGCGCCAGCTCGGCGCGCAACCGGCGCTGCGCCGACATATCGCGCGCGCTGACGACGTAGCCGATGTGCTCGCCGTTGTTGAACTCGGCCACCGTGACTTCGAGCGGGAACTGCCGCCCATCGCGCCGTTGCGCCACCAGCTCTTGACGCCGGCCCGAAGCCCGGCCGCCGACCAGATCGTTGGCGAAGCTCGCGTTATCGGGCGAGCGGTGCGTCGACGGCAACATCACGTCGGCCAGTGGCTTGCCGATCACTTCCTGCGCACTCACGCGGAACAGCCGCTCAGCCGCCGGGTTGAAATGCGTGATCAGCCCAGCCCGGTCGAGCGCGGCAGATGCCTCGAGCGATGCCGCAAACATCGCCTCCCATGAAGCCGCCCTGGCCGTCAGCTCACGCCGCTCGCGACCCATGCGCTGCGATGAGTACAGAATTTCGTCAGACAACCGTGTCAGCTCGGTGGCCACGCGCTGCCTGCGCGTGTCTTCGGGCAAGCGGCCTTCGATGCTCGCCGCCAGATCGGTTAGGCGCCGCAGCGCAATCGCGATCCGGCGCGACCGCAGCTCGAATGCGAGCATGGCAAAAGCAGCCGCCAGGCTGAAACCGCCGATCGCCGCCATCCACAGCCTGCGATGCAAGTCCATTTCGCCGAAGGCGCCGAGCCACGAGTCGGCAGCCGTCGCATCGGCTGTCAGGCCGAGCGCGAAGAGCGCGACGATGGTTTGCGGGACGGTTTGCGCGATGCGGGCAAGCATCCTGCGATGCTCGCGCATTGGCGGTCATACGAGCACGCGATAAAGGCGCCGTGACCGCGCCTTATCAAGGTTAACTGCGGCTCAAGCTTTCATTCATAGCGCAGCGCTTCGATCGGCAACAAGCGAGAAGCCTTGCGCGCCGGATAAAACCCGAAAAATATTCCGATTGCGGCGGAAAACCCGACCGCGAGAAGGATCGCGAACGCCGTGATCTCGGTGCGCCAGTTGGCAAACTCGCCGACCGCGAACGATGCGCCGACGCCGAGCACGATGCCGAGGGCGCCGCCGATCATCGACAGCGTGATCGCCTCGACCAGGAACTGCTTCAAGATGTCTGCACCGCGCGCGCCGACCGCCATTCGCAGCCCAATCTCTCGCGTGCGCTCGGTCACGCTGACCAGCATGATGTTCATGATGCCGATGCCGCCGACCAGCAGGCTGACCGACGCGACAGCGCCGAGCAGCAGCGTCAACACACGGCTCGCCTGCTCCTGCGCCTGCAGAATCTCGGTCAGGTTGCGAATCGTGAACGGCTCGTCGGCGCCGGGCTGCACTCGCATCCGCTGCCGCAGCAGTTCGCGGATTCTTTCCTCGACGCCTTTCATGTCGACTCCGTCGGCCGTTTTCACCGAGATCGTGTGAATGCGTCGCTGCCGTCCCTGCGTTTGCCCGAGGACTCGATTGCGCGCGGTCGCGAGCGGCATCAGCACGACATCGTCCTGGTCCTGCCCGAGCGCGTTCTGGCCCTTGCGATCGAGCACGCCGATAATCGTCAGCGGCACCTTGCGCACGCGAATCACCTGGTCAATCGGATCGAGATCGCCGAACAATTGCCGCGCGGTGGTCTGACCGATCAGCGCCACCTTGCCCGCCGATGAGATGTCGGCCGACTCGAACAAGCGTCCCGACGCCAGCGGCCAGTCGCGCGCGATCAGATAGTCGTTGTTGGTCCCGAAATACTGCGTCGCCCAATTCGCGTTGCCGGCCGACACCTGGCCCGATCCGCGCACCGACGGTGCGGCAACGATCACGCCTTCGACATCGACCGCGATCGCGAGCGCGTCTTCCTCGGTCAGCGTTTGCGCGGCGCCGGCACCGAGGCGAACACCGCTGGTCGTCGTCGAGCCGGGGAAGATCAGCATCAAATTCGAGCCGAGATTCTTCAGCTGCTCGCGCACACGCTCCTGCGCGCCGCCGCCGATCGCTAGCATCGCAATCACCGCAGCGACACCGATGATCATGCCGAGCATCGTCAGGCTCGAACGCAGCTTGTTGACGCGCAACGCTTTCAGCGCAACGCGCAGCACCATTAACGCGTTCATGCTGCCACTCCCGCGTCCAATTCAGCGAGCGAATTGCGCGCCGAGCGCGGCGTTTGCCGCTCGTCGCTGACCACTTTGCCGTCGCGAAAATGGACTTCGCGCGACGCAAAAGCGGCGACATCGCGCTCGTGCGTGACCAGCACGATCGTCATCCCGCCGGCATTGAGCTCCTGCAGCAGCGCCATGATCTCCACGCTGGTGCGCGAGTCGAGCGCACCCGTCGGCTCGTCGGCAAGTATCAACGCCGGGTTGTTGACCAGCGCGCGCGCGATCGCAACGCGCTGTTGTTGGCCTCCCGACAGTTGTGACGGCTGATGATCGGCGCGGTCGCCGAGCCCGACCTGCTTCAACTTGTCGAGTGCGCGCGTGCGCCGCTCGCTC
>JBGSWX010000306.1:0-2589 GCA_041751695.1 Burkholderiaceae bacterium
CCGAGCAGTCGATGCACGCCGCGGCTCAACGTTTCGCTCGAGCGCAGCACTTTCGGAAACCATTCTGTCTCGGACAATCGGTCGCAGCCGGTCAGAAAGAGTGCACCGACGCTGCCTGCTCCGAGCAATAAGCGACGTTTCGATAGATCGCCAGGTTGCATGTCAGTACCGCCGGGCCGCCCCAAGGTACTGACGCGCCCCCTCGGGGGGCAGCGAACGAAGTGAGGCGCCATCGGGTCGTCCATACTAGGCTCCTGTCTTGATTCGATAGCGGCCGGTGATCATCGACCGTAGGTGATTCCAGAACCCGCTGATGATGACTTCGAACACGTGCACCGCGAGAAACAGGAACAGCAGCCAGGCGACGATGAAGTGAATCGTGCGAGCCGACTGCCGGCCGCCGAGCAGATCGACCCAGCCGGGAAAGATCGAGTTGAGCCACGGCGACATTCCCCATCCCGCGAGGATGATCAGCGGCAGCAGTACGAATATCACGCTCAGGTAGGCGAGCTTCTGCAACACGTTGTAGCGCTTCGCGGCTTCGCCGCTCGGGTGCTTGAACTTGACGTGATCGACGAACGAGGTGCCGATGCCGCTTAGCTCCTTGCCGGTCGGCGCCAGATCGCGCATCAGGTGACGGCTGAACAATGAATAGAGCACGTAGGCGATGCCGTTCAGCACGAAAATCCACGCAAAGAAGAAATGCCAGTCGCGTGCCATCGCGAGCGAGTACCCGCCGGGAATCGTTGCCCATGAGGGGAATGCGTGTGCATTGGGTTCGCCGCTCGGATATTTGGAAAGCCCGAGCAAGCCCGTGGTCTCGAACTCGCGCCCGAATACACGCGTGACGCCGATAGGCTCACCATTGCCACCCTCGCGCGTAGTGATCTGCAGCAGCGGCGGGCGCCCCGAGTACGAAGAGTCTCCCCAATACAGCGCGGCGTGCGCGTTGAAAATATGGAGCCCGCTCATGAACAGGATGGTGAGCGCGATGAAGTTGGTCCAATGCATGAAGCGCACCGGCAGCGTATGGCGGTAGTACAGATAGCTCGGCGGCGCGGAGGATGTTATCGAGGCAGCGGCCATAGGCAGATTGTCGATCGATGGACACAGTTGTCGCGGCTAGAGGGGCGAACTTACACCAGCGATACTCCTTCGAGCCGCTTTTGGAGTCGACGCTGCGACCCGCCGGGCATTGCGCCGATGACACTCTTCAACGCGGGACGCCGCGAACCTCGACGGTGGCCTGTGCCAGCAGCGCACCGTCGGCCGTTTCCACCCGGATCTGATGACGGCCCGGCGCCGGCAGTTTGACCATCATTTCGCGTACGCCGCACGGCGCCAGCGATTGAGCACCGAGCTTCAGGCATACGCGGGTCGCCTGCGGTGCTTCGGCCCGCACGAGCATCGATTGGCGCGCCGCCGGGATGTCTGGATCAGGTGCAATCACGGTGCCGTCAACAGGCGAGAGTACGCGCGGTGCTGCCTCGGCGGTCGGCATGCTGATCGTTGTGATTTTGGTGCTCGACTCGGTTCCCGCGATAAACCATTCGCGGCGCGCCGGCTCAACGGCAGGCGCAAAGACGACTTCGCGCTGCACGACGCCCGATGGAGCACTCGGCGCGCGGCTCGGCTGATTTGCGTGCAGGTGATCGACGATCTCGCGCCAGATCGGCGCGGCGCCGGTTACACCGGAGACATCCCACATCGGCGCGCCAGAAAAATTGCCGACCCAGACGCCCACGGTGTAGCGGTCGGTGTAGCCGATCGCCCAGTTGTCGCGCATGCCCTTGCTCGTGCCGGTCTTGACCGCAGCCCACGACCGCGCTGATAAAGGGCTCGCCAATCCGAACGTCGCCGCGCGCGCGGCGGAGTCGGCCAGCATGTCCGACACGATGAAGCTCGCTTCGGGCGAAAGGACGCGTACCGGTTCGCCGCCGTCGCCTGCGGCGCGGTCGATCTGCAAGTGGGCCGGCGACCACACACCGCTGTTGGCGATTGCGCGATAGGCATTGGTCAGCGCCAGCAGGCTGGTGTCGCCGCCGCCGAGTGCGAGCCCATAGCCGTAATACTCGCCGTCGTGCTTGACGCTCGACATGCCGAACGACTGCAACGTTTGCCGGAAGCGCTCGACGCCGACGAGTTGCAGCGTGCGCACGGCAGGAACGTTCAGCGATGCAGCGAGCGCGGAGCGCACCGACACCGCACCCTTGAAATCGCGCTCGTAGTTTTGCGGAACGTAAAGCCCGCTCGGCGTCATCAGCGCGAGCGGTGAATCGTCGAGCAGCGACGCCGCGGTCAGCCAGCGTTGTTCGATCGCAATGCCGTACAGGAACGGCTTCAGCGTCGAACCAGGTTGCCGCAACGCGGCTGCGCCGTCGACCGCGGCCGCGCCCGAGAGGTCGCCGCTCGAACCGACGTAGGCAAGCACTTCGCCGCTTGCATTGTCGAGCACGATGACGGCGCCGTCTTCGACATTCCGGTCGGCGAGCGACGCCAGCCGGTTGCGCAACGTCTCGGCGGCGAAGCGCTGCAGCGGCGCATCAAGCGTCGAGCGCACCGACGTGCCGGCGCGTGTCAACAGTCGCC
>JBGSWX010000307.1:0-19754 GCA_041751695.1 Burkholderiaceae bacterium
CCGCGCTGGCGCTGGCCCGCGCCAACGCTGCGCGGCTCGGCGCCAGCAACGTTGATTTCGCGCACGGCGACTGGTTCGCCGCCGTGCCGACGGATGCGCGCTTCGATCTGATCGTCAGCAACCCGCCGTATGTGGCTGAAGGCGATCCGCATCTGCTGGACTTGCGTTTCGAACCGGCGCTTGCGCTGATCGCAGGGGCGGACGGGCTGGCCGCTCTGCGCAAGATCGTCGACGGCGCGCCATCGCATCTTTTTCCGGGGGGATGGCTGCTGCTGGAGCATGGCTGCGAGCAAGGCGCAGCGGTGCGTGCGCTGCTCGAAGAGCAGCGCTGGATCAACGTCCAGACGCATTTCGATGCGGCCGGACTCGAACGCGTCACGGTGGCCGGCGTCGTTTGACGCGCCGCCGCTGCTCGCTACACTCGGAAAAATCCACTCCGAGTGATTGCCATGAACTCCCAAGATTTCATCAAAAAGACAGTGTCCGACAACCCGGTCGTGCTGTTCATGAAGGGCACCGCCCAGTTTCCGCAATGCGGATTCTCGGGCCGCGCGATTGCACTGTTGAAGCAATCGGGCGTGAAAAACCTGGTCACCGTCAACGTGCTCGAAGACGACGACGTGCGCCAGGGCGTCAAGGATTTTTCCAACTGGCCCACCGTTCCGCAGCTCTACGTCAACGGTCAGTTCGTCGGCGGCTCGGACATATTGAGCGAGATGTTTGAATCGGGCGAGCTGCAAACCTTGCTGACGGAAGCCAAGGTCGTCTAACTCGCCGATGCGGCGCGTGATCGTCGCGATCACCGGCGCCACCGGTGCGATCTATGGCGTGCAGTTGCTGCGGCACCTGCGCTCGCTCGGCGTAGAGACACACCTTCTGCTGTCGGCTGCTGGCGTACTGAACGTGCATCAGGAGCTTGATATGAAGCGCGCCGACGTCGAGGCGCTGGCCGATCAGGTCCATAACGTCGCCGATGTCGGCGCCACACTGGCCAGCGGATCGTTCAAAACCGACGGCATGGTGATCGCTCCGTGTTCGATGAAAACGCTCGCCGCAGTCGCGCATGGCTACGCAGACAACCTGATTTCGCGCGCCGCCGATGTGTGCCTCAAGGAGCGCCGCAGGCTGCTGTTGATGCCGCGCGAGGCGCCGCTAAACCTCGCGCACATTCGCAACATGGAAGCAGTGACATTGATGGGCGGCATCATCTTCCCGCCGCTGCCCGCGTTCTATCAGCGACCGCAGAGTGTCGAGCAAATGGTCGACCACTCTCTGTCCCGCGTGCTCGATCTGCTGGGAATAGAGAATCAGCTCGCGCCGCGCTGGGACGGGCAGATCGGCGAAGCGCCGCAACGCGCCTAGCGCGGCTTCGGCACCACCGTATCAGCTCTGCGCTTGCAAGAGCTCGATTCGCTTGCGGATAGTCGCCCGGCGTGTCGACAAAACTTGATCGAAGGTCAACAGGAGACAAATATGAAAATCAGACGGCGCACCGCTCTAATTGCATGCAGAGCCGCCTACGCGGTGGCCGCGACGCAGGAGATGCTGGCGACGCTGTCGCGCTTGATGAAGCAGCCAGGCGACGTCGACCTGCGCGGACGCATGGCGCTGGCCGCGCTGAAACCCGGCATGGCGTTCTCGAACACCCGCACGGCCCTGGCGCATTCCATCTCCTACGAGACGACGTTGCACTACGGCCTACCGCACGGAATCGCGTGCTCCTTCCCGCTGCCGAGGGTGCTGGAGAGCGCACTCGGCCGCCGTGCCGACCGTGACACCGTGCTGGCGCAAGCTCTGGGACTGCCGCTCGCCGATGCACCGCGCCGCTTGGCCGAATTCATCGAGCAGCTCGGTGTGGCAACGCGCTTCGCCGATTACGGCGTCAGCGACGAGCAGGCGGCCAAGATGGTGACGTATGCGCTGTCGGGAGCCCGCGGCCGCAACTTCATCGGCGGTCTGTCACAGGAGGCAGCATGATCGTCGACGGCACCAAGGACAGTGATCGCGTCAAGAACAGTGAGTTCTTTCGCGCTGAAGCGTTGCGCATCGATGGCGAGCGGATAAAAACGTCGCGCACTCTCGACGTGCACAACCCGTTTAACGGCGAGCGTGTCGGCACAGTCGCGATGGCGAGTCTGGAAGATGTGCGGCGCGCGCTCGATATCGCGCACGCCTACGTGCCGACCTTGTCGCGCTACGAGCGGGCAGCGATCCTGCAGCGCGCCGCGGCGCTGCTGCGCGAGCACACCGAGCAGGCATCCGACCTGATCACGCTCGAATCCGGTCTGTCGAAAAAAGACAGCGTGTACGAAATCGGCCGCGTGGCCGATGTGCTGGGATTCGGTGCCAGCGAGACACTGAAAGACGACGGCCAGGTTTTTTCGTGCGATCTGACCCCGCACGGCAAGCGGCGCAAGGTCATCACACTGCGTGAGCCGTTACTCGGCGTCATTACCGCGATCACACCATTTAACCACCCGATGAACCAGGTGGCGCATAAGGTCGTGCCGAGTATCGCCACCAACAACCGCATGGTGCTCAAGCCGTCGGAGAAAGTACCGCTGTCGGCGCTGTACTTCGCTGACCTGCTGTACGAAGCCGGCCTACCGCCGCCGATGCTGCAGGTGATAACAGGTGACCCGCGCGAGATCGCCGACGAGTTACTCACCAATGAGCATGTCGACCTGATCACGTTCACCGGTGGCGTTGCGATCGGCAAGTACATCGCCGTGACGGCCGGCTACCGCCGCATCGTGCTCGAGCTCGGCGGCAACGATCCGCTGATCGTCATGGACGACGCCGACCTGGATAAAGCCTCCGACCTGGCCGTGCAGGGCTCGTACAAGAACTCGGGGCAGCGCTGCACGGCGGTCAAGCGCATGCTCGTGCACGAGGCGGTGGTGGGTGAGTTCACCGAACGCGTCGTTGAAAAAACCAAGCGCTGGCGCTACGGCGATCCGATGGGCGCGAGCAACGATATGGGCACCGTGATCGATGAGGCGGCCGCCCGATTGTTCGAAGCGAGGGTGAACGAGGCGGTGGCGCAGGGTGCACGGCTGCTGGTCGGCAACCAGCGCGAAGGTGCGCTCTACGCGCCGACCGTGCTCGACCGCGTTCGCGCGGAAATGACCGTGGTGCGCGAAGAGACGTTCGGGCCGGTGTCGCCGATCATCAGCTTCCGCAACATTGACGAGGCGATCGCAATCTCCAACGGCACCGCATTCGGTCTGTCGTCGGGCGTTTGCACCAACCGCATGGACGACATCACGCGCTTTGCGAAAGAACTGAAGGTTGGGACAGTGAACCTGTGGGAGGTGCCCGGGTATCGAATCGAGTTGACGCCGTTCGGCGGCATCAAGGATTCGGGCCTGGGCTACAAGGAGGGTGTGCAGGAGGCGATGAAGTCGTTCTGCAACGGCAAGACTTTCACGATGCCCTGGTAGCGGTTCGATTTGCATCATCAATGGCTGAAGACAGCTGCGTCAGGAAACGGAGACACGAATGCTCAAGACCCTAGTTAAATTCACTCTTATCGCGCTCGCGCTGACCAGCGTGACGCATGCTCAAGCGCAGCAGTTTCCAAACAAGCCAGTCCGCATCGTCGTCGGGTTCGCGGCTGGAGGCTCCACCGACAAACTGGCGCGCGTGCTGGCGCTGCGGATGACCGAACTGCTCGGACAACCCGTCGTCATCGAAAATCGGCCGGGGGCTGCCGGTAACATTGCGGCCGAAACGGTGGCCACCTCCCCTGCCGACGGCTACACGATCTTCATGGCGACATTGAGCAGCCAAGCGATCAATCCGCATTTGTATTCGAAGCTCAAGTTCGATCCGGCGAAAAGCTTCGAGCCGATCACTTTGGTCGCCAAGTATCCGTTGCTGCTGGTGGTGCCGCCGCAGCTGCAGCTGAACAACGTGCAGGACCTGGTTGCGTATGCCAAGAAAAATCCCGGTAAGACTTTTTATGCGTCGTCGGGCAGCGGCTCGCCGTCTCATCTGGCGGGAGAAATTTTCAAAGCGGCCACGGCCACCGACGTGCAGCACGTTCCGTACAAAGGTGGCGGGCCGGCGATGCTTGCTTTGATGGCCAACGAGGCGCAGTTCGGCTTCGAAACAATTCCGAGCGCGATCGGTCATGCGCGCGGCGGCAAGCTCAAGGGGTTGGCGGTGACATCCGAGCAGCGCTCCATTGCCGCGCCCGAGCTGCCAACGATGAATGAGGCTGGCGTCACGGGTTTCGCGGTCACATCGTGGGCGGGTCTGCTCGCTCCTGCGGGCACACCGAAGGACGTTCTGACGCGTCTGACTCAGGCGACGCAGGAGGCGATCAAGAGCCCGTCTGTGAAGACCGCGCTCGAGAGCGACGGCGCCGAGCCCGGCGGCAACTCACCGACCGAGTTCGCCCGCTTCATGGCCGACGAGCTCAAGTCATGGGGCGAAGTCGTTCGGACGTCGGGCGCGAAAGTCGACTAATAGTCGCCCCTCTGCGATCGCAGTCCGTCGCATCGTCGCACTAGCGGCGACTCGACCCGGGTGCTTTAGTTTAGGAGACCGCGCGAACGCATCGATGCGCCGTGACACCTACGGACAGTTGTAGGGATTTGATCCTGTGCGCTTACGTTTACTCATCGGCAGACCGTTCGGTGCCGGCAGAGGGACTCGAACCCCCGACCTTCGGTTTACAAAACCGTTGCTCTACCAACTGAGCTATGCCGGCCGCACTTCCGACAGACCTTACTTGATCCGCGTCAGCTTCGGTCGATCGCCGGAGCGCGGCGGTGTCGGCGGCTCGTTCGGCTCGTTGTTGTCGGCGGCGGCAGGCGCGCGCACGGCCACGAGCGCGATCGGCGTCGGACCCGGCAACGTTTTGGCGCCGCCCGCATCGGAGGTCGCCGGCTCGGCGTCGGCGGGCGCGCTGCGCGGTACGTCGAACGCCATGCCTTGACCGCTCTCGCGCGCATATACCGCGATGACTTTGTCGATCGGCACCGACACTTCGCGTGCAATTCCGCCGAAGCGCGCCTGAAACTCGATCAGCTCGTTGCCGAGTTTCAGCCGATTGGTGGCGAGCGGCGAGATGTTCAGCACGATCTCGCCGTTCTTGACGAACTCATGCGGCACGCTGACGCCGGCGTCGGCCAGCACGGCGATGTACGGCGTCAGCCCCGAGTCGGCGCACCACTCGTGGATCGCGCGGATCAAATAAGGCTTGGTGGAGACGTCGGCCATCGGTCGTACGCAAAAATTACCTGCGCATTACTTTTTCAGACGGGGTCAAGGCCTCAATATAAGCTGGCCGCGAGAACATGCGTTCGGCGTATTTCATCAGTGGCGCGGCGGTTTTCGGCAGATCGATCCCGTAATGATCCAGCCGCCACAGCAGCGGCGCCAGCGCCACGTCGAGCATCGAAAAGTCGTCCCCCAGCATGTATTTGTTCTTCAGCATGATCGGGGATAGCTGTGTCAACCGGTCGCGAATCGTCGCCCGGCCTTTTTCCATCGCCTTCTGATTGTTGCTGTTCTCGAGGATTTGCACGTGCACGAACAGCTCGCGCTCGAAGTTGAACAGGAACAGGCGCGTGCGCGCGCGCATCACCGGGTCGGCCGGCATCAGCTGCGGATGCGGAAAGCGCTCGTCGATGTATTCGTTGATGATGTTCGACTCATACAGAACGAGGTCGCGCTCGACCAGGACCGGCACCTGGCCGTACGGATTCATCGTGTTGATGTCGTCGGGCTTGTTGAACAGATCGACGTCACGAATCTCGAAGTCCATGCCTTTTTCAAACAGCACAAAGCGGCAGCGCTGTGAAAATGGGCAGGTCGTACCGGAGTAAAGCACCATCATTGTTTTTTTCCCTTGCTCTTGTATTCGGGCCGCTCGCCCGGCCGCTCCGAAGAGCGGCCCGCTAACTAATCACTTATTTCACGTCTTTCCAATAGACGGCGTTCAGGCGCCAGGCGATCAATGTGAAGAACGCGAGGAATATCAGCACCCACACGCCGATCTGCACGCGTTTGCCCGCCGTCGGGTCGGTAATGAACGCCAGAAACGCCACCAGATCTGCTGCGTCCGAATCGAAGCGCCGTGCCTGGTCTGGATTCGTAGGCTTGAACGTATGGCTGATGCCCTCGGCGCCGTGTATGGCCACCGAAGTCTCGGTGCGCGACGAGGCGCCATTCGGCTCGTACAAGGTGACCACGTGCACGTACTGCACCGCGCCCGTCTTCGCGTCCTTGCGCGTGTCGGTGAATTCAATCCTGACTTCGCGCGGACCTTGCTCCTGCCAGAAGATGTGCGGCATCGCGATGCCGGGATAGACGACGTTGTTCCAGCCGGTCGGCGAACTGGCGTCGCGGTAATAGCCGCGCAACAACGAGTAAATGTAGTCGGTGCCCGCGTGACCAGACGAGGTACGAGCACGGGTGATCACCGATAGGTCGGGTGGGGTCTTGCCGAACCAACGCTTCTGATCAGGTGCGGCGGCAGCGTTGCGCATTGTGTCGCCCACCTTCTGCTCACCGAAGATCAGATACTGCTGAATCTGGGCGTCGGTGAGCCCGATTTCCTGCAAGCGGTTCCAGCGAACCAGACTGGCGCCATGACAACCGATGCAGTAACTGGCAAAAAGCCGTGCGCCGTTTTGCAGCGACGCGGGATTCTGAGCCCGATCTGCCGGCCATTCATCCATCGCAGCTCCGCCTTCGGTGGCAAGCGCCGAGCCGGCGCTTGCCAACATCGAAGCAGCCAAGGCCACGCGCGCGATGAGTGTCTTCATATCGACCTCAATGCGACGCGAACGTCACGCGGTCCGGCACGGGTTTGAACGACCCCATCCGGCTCCACCACGGCATTAACGCAAAGAACGCGAAGTACCCCAGGGTGAGCGCCTGCGCCACTAGCGTGGATGTCGGGTTCGGCGATAGCGTGCCGAGATAGCCGAGAATCAGGAAGGCGACCACCCAGCCGATCAATAACCAGAAGTGCCACGCCGGCCGGTAGCGCATCGATCGGGCCGGCGAGTGATCGAGCCACGGCATCGCGAAAAAGATCATCACCGACACGCCCATCAGCACCACGCCCCAGAATTTCGGGTCGAGCGTGAAGTAGCCCAGCAGCACGACGATCGTACCGACCGCGATGGCACCGCGCGCAATCGAATTCGAAATCGTCAGCAACAGCAATGCCGACATGCCGATCGTGCCGATCGCCAGCGCGATCATGAATTGCTCGGTGGTAGCGCGCAGGATCGAGTAGTACGGGGTGAAGTACCACAGTGGCGCGATGTGGGTCGGCCCTTGCAGCGGATCGGCCGGGATGAAGTTGTTCCATTCGAGAAAGTAGCCGCCGAATTCGGGGAAAAAGAAAACGACGGCAAAAAACGGAATCAGGAAAATCGACAGCCAGTAGAGGTCGTGCACCGTGTAGTAAGGATGAAACGGAATGCCGTCAAGCGGCCGGCCCGCTGCATCCTGGGTGGCCTTGATTTCGATGCCGTCAGGATTGCTCGAGCCGACATCGTGCAGCGCGATGATGTGCGCGACCACCAGCCCGAGCAATACGAGTGGGATTGCGATCACATGAAACGCGAAGAAGCGGTTTAATGTCGCATCGCCGACCACGTAGTCGCCGCGAATCAAGATCGCCAGTTCGGGCCCGATAAGCGGAATCGCGCCGAACAGATTTACGATCACCTGCGCGCCCCAGTAGCTCATCTGGCCCCACGGCAGCAGATAGCCGAAAAACGCTTCGGCCATTAGCATCAGGAAAAGCAGACAGCCGAAAATCCAGATCAGTTCTCGCGGGCGGCGATAGCTGCCGTACAGCAGCGCACGAAACATGTGCAGGTAAACCGCGATGAAAAAGAACGACGCGCCGGTTGAATGCAGGTAGCGGATAAACCAGCCGCCGGGCACGTCGCGCATGATGTACTCGACCGACGCGAACGCAAGGTTCGCATCGGGCTTGTAGTGCATCGTCAAAAAAATACCGGTGAAAATCTGCAGCACCAGCATGACGATCGCGATGCCGCCGAAGATGTACCAGAAGTTGAAATTCTTCGGCGCGTAATACTCGGATGCATGTTTCTTGAATTCCGACATCAGCGTCGGCATGCGTGCGTCGACCCAACCCAGCAGGCCGGTGTATTGGCTCTTGTGCTCCGCCATTGGGTTTCCCGCTCAGGCCTTGCTCATGTTTTCGAGTCGTCGCCGATCAGTACGACGGTTGCGGACAGATACTTGTGCGGCGGCACCGGCAGGTTGTCCGGCGCGGGTTTGTTCTTGAACACGCGGCCGGCGAGGTCGAAGGTCGAGCCATGGCACGGGCACACGAAGCCCTGGTCGGAGCCCATCAGGACGTTGGTGCCGGCGGCAAACGGCCCGATCGGGTTGCAGCCCAGATGCGTACAAATGCCTTCGGCCACCAGGTACTGGGGCTTGATCGAGCGGTACTCGTTGCGCGCGTACGCCGGCGTCGGGTAGGCGGTGCGCAGCGATTCGGGATCAGCCACTTCGCGGTCGACCTTCTTGATCGACTGCAGCATTTGCGGAGTGCGATTCAGAATCCACACCGGACGGCCTTGCCATTCGACCGTGCGCATTTCGCCTGCCGCGATGTCCGAGATATCCACTTTGACCGGCGCGCCGGCCGCCTTAGCGCGCTCGGACGGTGCGAATGAAATCACGAACGGAACCGCGGCCGCGATTAACCCCGCGCCTCCGACTGCCGCAGCCACCGCGATCGTGGCTCGACGTTCCTTGTCGCTCGGCTTATCTACAGGATCGCCACTCTCGGTGACGGTGGTCGTCGACATGAAAACCCCAGATCCAATGATGGTGGGAGAGATGCGGCGGACGTGTCCGGGACGCTGTTCGCGGAATTAACTCTAAGTCGAGCACGCCCCGCCGGGCAGCGCGCGATTCTACTTGATCCGCCCTGGCGATTTCCACTCGGCGTCGCTAGACTCGCTTGGCATCAACGGCGACCACAGCCCACGTACCCTGAGAATCCATGAGCATGCTGAAAGAGTTCCGCGATTTCGCTGTCAAGGGCAACGTCATCGATCTGGCAGTGGGCATCATCATCGGCGTCGCGTTCGGCAAGATCGTCGATTCGCTGGTCAATGACCTCGTGATGCCGGCGATTAATGCGATGCTCGGG
This sequence comes from Burkholderiaceae bacterium, assembly GCA_041751695.1. Taxonomy (GTDB): domain Bacteria; phylum Pseudomonadota; class Gammaproteobacteria; order Burkholderiales; family Burkholderiaceae_F; genus JACCZX01. The sequence continues at coordinate 9,164 of JBGSWX010000307.1, forward strand.
GGCGCGGTGGACTTTACCAATCAGTACTTCGTGCTGTCGGGCAGCGTTGCCGCCGGCACATCGCTGGCAGCGGCGCGCACGACCGCGGTGGTGATGGCTTGGGGCAATTTCTTTACCATTTTGCTGAACTTCGTCATCCTCGCCTTTGTGATCTTCTGGATGATCAAGGCAGTCAACCGGTTCCGGGCGCGACTCGACTCCACGGCGTCACCCGCGGCCGAAGACGTGGTCCTGCTGCGCGAGATCCGCGACGAGCTGAGGCGGCGCTGAGCCAGACGCGGGAGCGGCGTCGGCGCGCGGACCAGCGGCAGGGAGTCCATTTGCTTCTTGGGGAATAATGCTTGCCCTGCTTCAAGATCGGGTAGATCTCCTGCCCTCCCGGGACTCATTCAGATGATGCGCCGCCTGTGGCTCGTCTTTGCTCAAGCCACCACCATCGGCCTGGCGTTGTTGTTCATTGTCTCCACGCTGCGCCCCGAATGGCTTTCGCGCCGGTCCGCGGCGACCGCTCCGCTGCCGGCGGCCGAAAGCCTGGGCATCAAGCAGGCGGCGGTGCCCGATGCGCGCGTCAATGCGCTGAATTCGTACGGTGGCGCCGTCAAGCTTGCCGCACCGGCGGTGGTCAACGTGTACACCACCAAGGAAGTGCGCCGGCGCAACACGCCCGACGATGCGCTGTACCGGCGTTTCTTCGGCGATGCCCGCAGCAACTCGGACCGCGTGGCCAGCCTGGGCTCGGGTGTCGTTGCCACCGCCGACGGCTACGTGTTGACCAACAATCACGTGGTGCAGGCAGCCGATGAAATCGCCGTCGCACTCGCAGACGGCCGTCAGTTCGAAGCCAAACTGGTCGGCGCCGATCCCGAAAGTGATCTTGCGGTACTGAAGATCGACGCGCGCGATTTGCCCGCGATCACGTTCGGCCGGTCGGATTCGCTGCAGGTAGGCGACGTCGTGCTCGCTATCGGCAACCCGTTTGACGTCGGGCAGACCGTGACGATGGGCATCGTCTCGGCGCTCGGCCGCACCAACCTCGGCATCAACACGTTCGAGAACTTCATTCAGACCGACGCGGCGATCAATCAGGGCAATTCGGGCGGCGCGCTGGTCGATTCCAACGGCAACCTGGTCGGCATCAACACCGCTATTTTTTCGCGCACCGGCGGCTCGATCGGCATTGGCTTTGCGATTCCGTCGACCATCGTCACGCAGGTGATGGACCAGTTGATTAAGAGCGGCAAGGTGCAGCGCGGCTACTTCGGCATCGAGCCCGAAGACATCACGGGCGAGATGGCCGAGCTGTTGCGTCTGCCGCGCACCGAAGGTGTGGTGCTCAAAGGCGTGCAGCGCGCGAGCCCGGCCAGCAAAGCGGGCCTCGAGCCGGGCGATGTGATGCTGAGCATCAACGGGCAGCCGGTGCTCAACAGCAAGGCGATGTTGAATCAGATTTCACAGCTTCTGCCCGGCTCCGATGCGCGGGTGAGGGTCGTGCGCTCGGGAAAAGAAGTCGACGTGCAGGTTGCGGTCGGAGAACGCCCGACACCGCGCACGCGGAATTAGACGACGCTGGCGCCAGCTTTCGACGACGTTAGCGCGTCAGCTTCTCGCGCATCTCGCGCGCCTTCATGACGGCGGCCGGGTCGCCCGAGTTGGCTGCCTCGCGATACCAGTGCCACGCACGTGAAAAATCCTGTTTGACGCCTTCGCCTCGTTCGTAGAGGCTGGCGACGATGTAGGCAGATGCTTCGTCGCCCTGCTCCGCAGCGCGCTCGTACCATTGCGCCGCCTGCCCATAGTCGCGCGGCGCACCGCGACCGAGAAAATACTGCGTGGCCAACCCGACTTGCGCGTCGCGATGGTTCTGCTCGGCGGCTTTGCGATACCACGCTGTGGCTTCGTCCTGCGAGCGGATGACGTGCTCGCCTTTCTCATGCAGCAGCGCCAATGCGAACTGCGCGCGCGCAAATCCGCGCTCGGCCGATTTGCGCAGCCAGCCCACGCCCGCCGTCGGGTCAGCCGTTGTGCCGTCTCCTTCCAGCAGCATCACCGCCAGATTGAATTGCGCAACGCGGTTGTTGCGGTCAGCCGCCTTTCGATAGTGCGAAACCGCGCGCGCCAAATCCTTCGCGCGATACGCGCTCCAGCCGGCGACCACGTCGACATCGTCGTCGGGGGCGACCGGCAGCCGACCCGCGCCGGCACCGGGGCCTGCGAGCAACAGCGCGAACAGTACGCAAGCGAAGCGTCTCACGTCGACGACGCTTCCTGCGCCGCGGCTTCGTCGGCGCCCTTGGGACCGCCGACGAAGCGCGCCACGAAGATTCCAAGCTCGTACAGGATGCACAGAGGGATCGCCAGCAGCAGCTGCGACAACACGTCGGGCGGTGTGAAAATCGCCGCCACGATAAACGCGCCGACGATTACGTACGGCCGCGCCTTCTTCAGCTTGTCGATGGTGGCGATGCCGAAGCGCACCAGCAGCACCACCACGATCGGCACTTCGAACGTCAGGCCAAACGCGATGAACATGCTCATCACGAAGCCGAAGTACGCCTCGATGTCGGGTGAAACCGAAACCGACGCCGGCGCAAACCCCGCGATGAACTTGAAAACGAAGCCGAACACCACGTAGTAGCAGTACGCCATGCCGGCAAAGAACATCAGCACGCTGGAAGCGATCAACGGTCCGGCCAGACGCTTCTCGTGCCGGTACAGGCCCGGTGCGACAAACATCCATACCTGCCACAGCACATAAGGCAGCGCAATCAAAAACGCACCGAACAGCGTGACCTTCAGCGGCACCATGAACGGCGTGATCACGCCGGTGGCCAGCAGCTTGGTGCCGGCCGGCAGCGCTGCCAACATCGGCTGCGACAGGAAATCGAAAATCTGCTGCATGAAAAACGCCATCGGGATGAAGACAACGATGATGGCGATGGCGGCACGCACGACGCGTTGCCGCAGCTCGACCAGATGCGACAGGAAGCTTTGCTCCGGGGCAGGCGCTTCGGTGTCGGTGGTCATGGTGCGGGCGCGGCGGCTAGCGCCGAATACGCGTCTTGTTGATGCGCGAGCGCGGCGCCCGCTTGTGGCGCGAAGAGCCCGGGGTATCGGGCATCGCCAACTGGCGCTTTAGCCGCGCAATCTCTTCGCCCAATTCGTAGATGGTCGGGCCAGGCTTGAAGCGGCGCTCGAAGCGCCGATTGACCCAGGCTTCCCCGCTGCCTTCCCACGAGTAATCGGTAGGGGGCGTGCTGGCGGCCACTGCGGGGTCGTCGAATCCGGTGTTCAGGCTCTTTACCGTCGAGTCGATGCCGGCTTGCAGGCTCGCCATATTCCCCTGCACGGTCGATTCGATCGAGCGAGCCATGTCGCGCGCTTCGTCCTGCAACTTCTTCAAATCCGCGAGCTCGACTTCGCGGTTGATGTCGGACTTAACCTGCGCCACGTAGCGCTGCGCCTTGCCGGCCCATTCGCCGACAGAGCGCGCCACGCGCGGCAGCCGCTCGGGCCCGAGCACGACCAGCGCCACGGTGCCGATGACGGCAAGCTCACCGATACTGAAATCGAACATGATGGCGGTCTAGCATTTGCCGACCGCGTTCAGACGCTGGACGCCGGGCCCTTTTCCTTGGCTTTAACGTCGATCGTCTGGCCCGGCACCTGGCGTGGGTCGTCGACCTTGCGCGTCACGTCGTCGGTGCCGTCTTTCATGCCTTCCTTAAAGCCTTTGATCGCACCACCCATGTCTTTCCCGATGTTCTTCAGCTTTGCAGTGCCGAAGATCAGGATGATGACCACCAAAACGATCAACCAATGCCAGATCGAAAACGAACCCATTTCGTACTCCTACAGACGCTTCCACGGGCGCGGTCCGCCCATGATGTGGATGTGCAAGTGATTAACCTCTTGCCCGCCGTCCGGACCGTTGTTGATCACGAGCCGAAAGCCGTTGTCGCAACCCTGCTCCTTAGCGAGGCGCGGCGCAAGGGCCACCATTTTACCCAACACTGCCTCGTGCTCTGATCCGGTGGTAAGCAGCGAATCCACGTGAGACTTCGGGATTATCAAAAAGTGCACCGGGGCGGCCGGGTGGATATCGTGGAACGCGATCGTGTCGGCATCTTCGTGCAGTTTTTGGCTCGGGATTTCGCCCGTAACGATGCGGCAGAACAGGCAATTCGGGGCACTCATCGGTCATAAACCCCGGGCCAGCGCCTTGCGCAGCGCTTTTTCTTCGATGCCGGAGGTGCCCGCACGCTGCGCCAGCTCGTCGAGTACGTGTTCCGGCCGCAGGCCGTAATGCGAAAGCATGACCATGCAGTGAAACCACAGATCGGCGGTTTCGGCCACGATGCGCTCGCGCTCGCCTTCCTTGGCCGCCAGCACGGTCTCGGTGGCTTCTTCGCCGATCTTTTTCAGAATGGCGTCATCGCCGAGCGCGAACAGGCGCGCAACGTACGACTCGGCCGCGTCGCCGCCTTTGCGTGAGTCGATCACGTCGGCCAGTTGCTTCAGCACTGCGTCGCTCATTTTCGATACATCAGCTCAGGGTCTTGCAGCACCGGATCGACCGCTTGCCACTGCTGGCCGTCGAGTCGGCGGTAAAAACAACTCTCTCTGCCCGTGTGGCAGGCGATGCCGCCGGTCTGCTCGACAGCGTACAACACGACGTCGCCGTCGCAGTCGAGGCGAATCTCCTGCACGCGCTGCGTATGGTCCGATTCCTCGCCCTTGCGCCAGAGCCGCTTGCGCGAGCGCGACCAGTAGACCGCGCGCCCGGATGCCGCCGTTTCAGTCAACGCCGCGCGATTGGCCCACGCGACCATCAGCACGCGTGCGCTAGCAGTGTCCTGCGCAATCACGGTGACCAATCCGTCAGCGTCGAACTTGACTTCATCGAGCCAACTCATGAAAGTCTCATCGGAATTCCGCATTGAGCCATGTGTTGCTTGGCCTGCTGCACGGTGAACTCGCCATAGTGAAAGATCGACGCTGCCAACACCGCATCGGCACGACCCGTCAGAACGCCGTCGGCCAGGTGCTGCAAACTGCCGACGCCGCCCGAAGCAATCACCGGCACCGACACCGCATCTGCTACCGCGCGCGTCAGCTCCAGATCGAAGCCTGACTTCGTTCCATCGCGATCCATGCTTGTCAGCAGAATCTCGCCAGCGCCGAGCTCGACTACCTTGCGCGCCCAGTCGATTGCATTCAGACCGGTCGCTGTGCGTCCTCCGTGCGTGAAGACCTCCCAGCCGCCGCGCGAATCGCTCCGCGCATCGATGGCCACCACGATGCACTGCGAGCCAAAGCGCGCGCTCGCATCGGCCACCAGCTGCGGCGTCTGCACCGCGGCCGTGTTGATCGAGATCTTGTCGGCGCCCGCATTCAGCAGCCGCCGCACGTCGTCGACTTTGCGCACCCCGCCGCCGACGGTGAGCGGAATGAACACCTGATTGGCCACCGCTTCGATCACCTCGACGATGATGTCACGCTGATCGGAGCTTGCGGTGATGTCGAGAAACGTAAGCTCGTCGGCCCCTTCGGCGTCGTAGCGGCGCGCAATCTCGACCGGATCACCGGCGTCACGCAGGCTGACGAAATTGACGCCCTTGACCACGCGCCCCGCGTTGACGTCGAGGCAGGGAATGATGCGTCTGGCCAGCATATTGTCAGGCGCCCGAGTGAGGCTACTACGCAGTCAGCGCATCGGCGCGCTCCTGCGCTGCCTTGAAGTCGATCGCGCCTTCGTACAACGAACGCCCGAGCACCACGCCTTCGACACCTTCTTCCTCCATCGCGCACAGCTGCTCGATGTCGGCCAGGTTCGCGACGCCACCGCTGGCGATGATCGGAATTTTCACGTGGCGCGCCAGCTCGGCGGTCGCTTCGACGTTGACGCCGCTCATCATGCCGTCGCGCCCGATGTCGGTGTAGATAATCGCTTCGAGCCCGTAGTCCTCGAACTTTGTCGCCAGATCGGTGACATCGTGCCCGGTCATCTTGCTCCAGCCATCGGTGGCGACCTTGCCGCCCTTGGCGTCGAGCGCAACGATGACGTGGCCGCCGAAGGCGCTGCAGGCGTCGTGCAAAAAGCCGGGGTTCTTCACCGCGGCGGTTCCGATCACGACGAAGCTGACGCCGTCGTCGATGTAGCGCTCGACGATATCGAGATCGCGCAGGCCGCCGCCCAGCTGCACCGGCAGCTCGTCGCCGACCGCCTTGATGATCTTCTTGATAACCGCTTCGTTGACCGGCCGGCCCGAGCGTGCTCCGTTCAGATCGACGACGTGCAGGCGGCGCGCGCCCTGGTCGCGCCAGTGCCGGGCCATCGCTACCGGATCGTCCGAAAACACCGTGACATCGGCGTCCATGTTGCCCTGGCGCAAACGCACACAGCGTCCGTCTTTCAGATCAATGGCCGGGATCAGCAACATGAGGGGCTGCGCGGATCGCGCTTGAGGCAACGCTCAAGGGTTCCAGCGCGAGAAGTTTTCGTAGAGGCGAAGGCCGGCCGCGGCGCTTTTTTCCGGATGAAACTGGGTGGCGAAAATATTATCTCTCGCAACGGCGCAGGTAAAGACTTCGCCGTATGTAGTTTCCCCTGCCACTAGCCCCTTTGCGCGGGGTGTGACGTAATAACTGTGCACGAAATAGAACCAGCTTTCGTCGTCGATCCCGTCCCAGAGCGCATGCGGCTTGCTCTGGCGGACCCGATTCCAGCCCATGTGCGGCACCTTGAGCTGTGTGCCGTCCGGGCGCTGCATGCCGCGCCGAAAGCGGACGACATCGCCGGCAAACACGGCGAGCCCAGCTGTTCCGCCCTCTTCACTGCCGCCCTCTTCACTGCGCTCGAAAAGCATCTGCTCGCCGACGCAGACCGCGAGTAGCGGCTTGTTCTGCGCGGCATCGCGCACGGCGTCTTCCAGGCCGGACTCGCGCAGATAGCGCATGCAGTCGGGCATCGCACCCTGCCCGGGAAACACCACGCGCGCGGCGTCACGGACCACCGCGGGGTCCGACGTGATTTCGACCCGCTCGTCGGGGGCGACGCGCTCGAGCGCCTTCGCAACAGAACGCAAATTGCCCATGCCGTAATCGACAACAGCGATCAGAGCGAACCCTTGGTCGAAGGTACGCCCGCCGCGCGCGGATCGCGCTCGACCGCCATCCTGAGCGCCCGGGCGAACGCCTTGAACACCGTCTCGCATTGATGATGCGAATTGTCCCCGCGCAGGTTGTCGATATGCACGGTCGCCAGCGCATGATTGGAAAAACCCTGAAAGAATTCGTGCGCCAGGTCGACATCGAACCCACCGATCATCGCGCGCGTAAACGGCACGTGCCACTCGAGGCCGGGCCGACCCGACAAGTCGATGACCACGCGCGATAGTGCTTCGTCGAGCGGTACGTAGGCGTGCCCGTAGCGCCGGATGCCCGACTTGTCGCCTAACGCCTTGCCGAGCGCCTGACCCAATGCGATGCCGACATCCTCAACGGTGTGATGGCCATCGATGTGCAGGTCGCCGCGCGCTTCGATCGTCAGGTCGATCGCACCATGGCGCGCGATTTGTTCCAGCATGTGATCGAAAAAGCCGATGCCGGTGGCGAGCCGGCTCGTGCCGCCGCCGTCCAGATCGACCGTAACACGGATCTGCGTCTCCTTCGTGTTGCGCTCGACTTCGGCGCGGCGGGAAGTTGCAAGTTGGGTGGTCATTGTCGGGTGTTCAGTGACGCTCGCAGCGCCTTTATAAACGTGTCGTTTTCTGCGGTCGTGCCGACTGTAACGCGCAAACAGCCTGCAAGCAGCGGGTGCGTTGGCGCCACGTTCTTGATCAGCACGCCGCGCTGCTTGAGGCCGCCAAAGACCACGTCGGCCTGCGAAACCCTGAACAGGATGAAGTTCGCGGCCGACTCGAACGCCCGCACGCCCGGGGTCGCCTGCAACTGACCCAGCAATCGCGCTCGCTCGCTGCGCAACGAGGCCGCCTGCGAGTCCAGGATCGACATGTTCTCGAGCATCAGGTCGGCCGCCGCCAGCGTCAGCACGTTGACGTTATACGGCGGGCGCAGCTTCTCGAACTGCTCGATCCAGTCGGCGTCGGCCGCCAGGTATCCGAGCCGGATGCCCGCGAGCCCCATCTTCGACAACGTGCGCAATACCAGCAGGTTCGGCGTGCGCTTGAGCAGCGGCATCCAGGTGTCCTGCGCAAACGGCAGATACGCTTCATCGAGCACGACGATGCCTTGTGCCGCGCGCAATATCGCTTCGATGGCGCCTCGGTCGAACAGATTGCCGGTCGGATTGTTCGGATACGCGATGAAGACAACCGCCGGGCGATGCTGGTCGATCGCTTTGAGCATCGCCTCGGCGTCGAGAGTGAAGTTGTCCTTCAGCGGCACGCCGACGTAGTTGCAGTGATCAAAGCGGGCCGACATTTCGTACATCACGAAGCTCGGCGCAGGCGCCAGCACGGTGGCGCCCGGCCGCGCGCACGCAAGGATCAGCAGGTGAATCAGCTCGTCGGAGCCGTTGCCGAGCATCAGTTGCATGCCGGGTGGTAACCCCACCACCTTGCCCAGGCGCTCCTTGAAGCCGCGCGGGTCCGACAGCGGGTAACGGTTCAGCGCCAGCCGTGCCAGCCGCTCGCCCAATTGCTGCTGCAAGCCTTCGGGCAACGAATACGGATTCTCCATCGCGTCGAGCTTTACGAAGCCCACCGCGCTCGGCACCGCATATGCCTCGATCGCCCGCACGTCTTCTCGAATCACCGCGAGGTTCGGGCGCGGGCCGAGGCGGTCGAGCGGGTTATCCATGCGCTATGCGCTATCGATCGTGCGCGGTTGCTCGCGGGCTTGCTCACGGGTTTGCTCAGAGACGAGGCGGGATTCGGCACTGGCCGCGTGCGCGAACAGTTGTTCGCCGCGCGCCAGAGTCGCGGCGATTTTTCCCAACGTGTGCGCACCCGCTTCGGAAACGCGGACCAGGCTGGTGCGCTTCTGAAAATCGTAAACGCCGAGTGCCGATGAGAAGCGGGCCGAGCGCGCCGTCGGCAGCACATGGTTCGGGCCGGCGCAGTAGTCCCCGATCGCTTCGCTCGTATAGCGCCCTAGAAATATCGCGCCGGCGTGCCGGATTTTCTCGGCCCAGCGCTCGGGGTCGTCGGTCGAAATTTCGAGGTGCTCGGGCGCGATGCGATTGGCTATGTCGCACGCTTGCTGCAGATCGCGCGTCAGGATCAGTGCACCTCTGTCCTGCAGCGACCTTTCGATGATCGCGCGGCGCGGCATCAGCGGCAGCCAATGGTCGATCGATGTCTGCACGCGGTCGATGAAGGCTGCGTCATCGGTGAGCAGGATCGCCTGCGCAGACTCATCGTGTTCGGCCTGCGAAAACAGATCCAGCGCAATCCAGTCGGGCTCGGTCTTGCCGTCGCAGATCACGAGGATTTCGCTCGGCCCCGCAATCAAATCGATACCCACCGTACCGAACACGCGCCGCTTGGCTGCAGCGACATAGGCATTGCCGGGGCCGACAATCTTGTCGACCCCGGGGATCGTTTCGGTGCCATAGGCGAGCGCGGCGACTGATTGCGCGCCGCCGATCGTAAACGCACGCAGTTTGCTAGTACCGACGCCGGCCAGCGCCGCGGCGGCCAGCACCAACGGGTTAAGGGCGCCCCCGGGGGCGGGCACCACCATCACGATCGAGTCGACGCCGGCCACCTGCGCCGGCAGCGCGTTCATCAGCACCGACGACGGATACGCCGCCAGCCCTCCCGGCACATAGAGGCCGACGCTTTGCAACGGACCGACGCGCTGCCCAAGCTCGGTGCCGTCGTCGTCGGTGTACGACCAGCTGGTTGCCAATTGCCGCCGATGAAAAGCGCGGATGCGGTGCGCAGCAGTCTCGAGCGCGGTGCGCTGTTCGTCGCCCAGCGCATCGAGCGCGGATTGCATTTCGGCGGGGCCGATCTCGAGCGCGGCGACCGTGGACACATTGACTCGATCGAAGCGATTCGTGTATTCGAGCAGGGCGGCATCACCTCGCCGCTTGACATCATCGACGATCGCGCCTGCCACGCGCTCGACCTCTCGGTCAACGGCGGTATCGGTCGCTACAAGCGCGGCAAACTGAGCATCGAAGCCCGCGGCGCGCGCATCGAGCCGACGCATCTTCATCGGCTTATGCAAGTTGCGGCATCTTCGAGGCGTGCGATCACCGGCATCAACTCTTCACGCCGGACTTTCAATGCCGACTGATTGACGATCAGGCGCGCCGAGATCTGCGCGACCTCTTCGACTTCGATCAGCTGATTTGCCTTCAGAGTTCCGCCCGACGACACCAGATCGACGATCGCATCGGCCAGTCCGGCCAGCGGCGCGAGCTCCATCGAACCGTACAGCTTGATCAGATCGACGTGCACACCCTTGGCGGCAAAGTGCTCGCGCGCGGTCTGCACGTACTTGGTAGCCACCCGCAATCGAGCGCCGCGCCGCACCGCGTTCACATAGTCGAAGCCGATCGGCACCGCGACGCACAGCCGGCAGCGCGCGATGCCGAGATCGACCGGCTGATACAGCCCGC
>JBGSWX010000308.1:0-1527 GCA_041751695.1 Burkholderiaceae bacterium
CTCGCCGAATTGCTTTGCAGCCAGGGTTTGCGCTTCATTCAGACTGAGTGAGCAAGTTGATACAAGGCAGGCCTCCCACAAACCGGACCCGCACCCAGCAGCCGGTCAAGAAAAAGTCCTCGTGCAACCCACGTTTGCATCGCGGGCGCATGCTTTTTCTGAAAGGAAGTATAGGGCGCTGAGCGCTCGCATCGCGCGCTTGCATCCCCAGAATGCGGCGGCCAGAGACGGCCGCCTTCAGACTATCGCTTCGAGAACTGCTTGCGCCGACGCGCCTTGCGGAAGCCAACCTTCTTGCGCTCGACTTCGCGCGCGTCGCGCGTCACCAGGCCCGCGCCGGACAGCACTGGCTTGAGCGTTTCGTCGTAGTCGATCAACGCGCGCGCGATGCCGTGGCGTACTGCGCCGGCCTGCCCGGATTCTCCACCGCCGTGCACATTGATCTGGATATCGAACGTGCCGCTATGGTTGGTCAACGTCAGCGGCTGGCGCGCGATCATGCGGCCCGTTTCGCGCTGAAAATACTGATCGATCGGGCGGCCGTTGATGACGATCGCTCCGCTGCCGTGTTTTATGAAAACACGCGCCACCGAGCTCTTGCGTCGGCCGGTGCCATAGTTGTAGTTGCCGATCATCTAGTTACCAACTTTTGTTTAGATTTCGAGTGCAATGGGCTGCTGTGCGGTGTGCGGATGCGCTTCCGTCGCGTAGATCTTGAGCTTCTTCAGCATCGCGTACCCGAGCGGCCCCTTCGGCAGCATCCCGCGCACGGCCAGATGCAGCGCCCGACCCGGAAAGCGTTCCTGCATCTTTTTGAAATTCGTCTCGTAGACACCGCCGGGGTAGCCGCTATGGCGGTAATAAATCTTGCCTTCGCTCTTGTTGCCCGTCATGCGGAGTTTCGCGGCGTTCACGACTACGATGTAGTCACCGGTGTCGACGTGCGGCGTGTACTCGGCCTTGTGCTTGCCGCGTAACCGCAGTGCGATCTGGCTGGCGAGGCGGCCAACGACTTTCTCGTTGCCATCTACCAGCAACCAGTCGCGTTTGACCTCGTGGTGTTTTGCAGAAAACGTTTTCATTGAAGATGCTCGATGCGGGATGCGCCGCTGCTCACAAATAGCGGAACCCGAAATTCTATTCGATCAAGGGGTTGCAGCGCAAATCGCGCCAAAAAAAGCGGCCCAGACCGAGGTCCGGGCCGAAACCACCGATAAGGGTGGAGGAGACAAGCCTGAAGTATGCGGAAGCAATTGGTGCGGCGCAAGGCAAAATCAGAAGGTGTAGTCCCGCACGGTCGGCACCTGTCGGGTTCACGCGACATTTCAACGGCTTGACCCATTCGACGGTTACAAGCCTATGTGCTGCATCGCCGCGACATTGATCCTGTAGGAGGCAATCTGGACTGCGTTGTGCGCTGGACCGGCAACTCGATGAGCTTCGTCGCAGAGACCGGAAGTGGACATTTGGTCGCGATGGACGGCGCCCCTGAGGGCGGCGGCCGCAACCTGGCGCCGCGGCCGATGG
>JBGSWX010000309.1:0-4725 GCA_041751695.1 Burkholderiaceae bacterium
GCTGGAGCGGCGGAGGTGGTGGCGGTTGGAGTTCGGGCGGCGGCGGCGATTTTTCCGGCGGCGGTGGTGGGAGCAGCTGGTGAGCAAGCGATGAGCAAAATCGGGCGCTGGTTGCGTCATTCGATCAAAACGCCGCAGTCGGTCGATCGCGCGTTCCCGCCCGCGGTGCTGACGCGGATTCAGGACGCGATTGCCGAAGGCGAGCTCGCCCATTCGGGCGAGATCCGCTTCGCGGTGGAAGCGGCGCTGCCGTGGAGCTATCTGAAGCGCGACGCACCGGCGCGTGAGCGTGCCGATATGGTGTTTGCCAAGCTGCGCGTGTGGGACACCGAAGACAACAACGGCGTGCTGATCTACGTCGAGCTGGCGGATCACCGCATCGAGATCGTGGCCGATCGCGGCATTGCGCGCCACGTTCCCAACGCTCGCTGGGACGAAGTGTCAAAGATGATGCGCGAGCGCTTTCAGGGGGGTGAGTTCGAAGCGGGCAGCATCGCGGCGGTGCGAGCGGTCAGCGCGCTATTGGCCGAGCGATTCCGCCTCGCCGATGGTGCGCGCAATCCCAACCAGCTCGCCGATGCGCCGACTGTGTTGTAAGCGGGCCACGTAAGTTCGCCCTGCTGAATGCGACCAAGCGATACTTATTATTGGAGGCCACGTCATGTCGATCGAACACCCACTTCCCACGCAACCACACCCCGGCAACGAATTTGCCACGCTGGGTGGCGGCTGCTTCTGGTGCCTGGAGGCGGTCTACGAAGAAGTGCAGGGCGTGCTCGACGTCGAGTCCGGATACTCGGGCGGCCATGTGGCCAAGCCGGCGTATGCCGATGTGTGCGACGGCACCACGGGTCACGCCGAAGTGGTACGCGTCGAATTCGACCCACAGCAGATTTCGTATCGCGAGGTGCTCGAGATCTTTTTCGTGATTCACGACCCGACCACGTTGAACCGGCAGGGCAACGATTCGGGCACACAGTATCGATCGGTCATTTTTTACCATTCGGATGAGCAGCGGACCGTCGCCGAGGGTGTGATCCGCGAGGCGCAATCTCAATGGAGCAAGCCGATCGTGACTCAATTGCTGCCGGCGCCTGACTATTACCGCGCCGAAACGCACCACCAGGAGTACTACCGCCACAACCCGGCGGCCGGGTACTGCATGTTTGTCGTTTCACCGAAGGTTGCGAAATTCCGCAAGACGTTTGCGGCTAAACGAAAGAATTCCACGGTGGATTAGCCGCAATCCGCGATGCCGGCCTGCGAGGCTTAGCCGCTAACATTCGGTGAATCCTCGGGGAAGGGCATCAAAATGGTCTCTCGCAGTTTCGCAGTCGGTCTCATTTCGCTCGCGCTTGGGTTCTCAGTAGGCAGCGCGTCCGCACAAGAAGTAGGTTCGCGCGCACCCGCATTTGACCTGATCGGCACACCTAACAAGGTGCGTCTGGCCGACATGAAGGGTCAGGTCGTGTACGTCGACTTCTGGGCCTCGTGGTGTGCGCCGTGCAAACAGTCATTTCCGTGGATGAACGAGATGCAGGCCAAGTACGCCGCGCGCGGCTTCACGGTGGTCGGCATCAACGTCGATCAGAAGCGCGAGGATGCCGACAAATTTCTGGTGAATACGCCGGCCAAATTCGCCGTCGCCTACGACACGACCGGCAAAGTCGCCGAGGTTTACCAGCCGAAGGGCATGCCGACATCGTTCCTGATCGGCGCCGACGGCAAAGTGCGCGCGATTCACGTCGGGTTTAAAGACAGCCAGCGCGAAGAACTCGAGCGCGCGATCCAATCCGCACTGACTGCAGCACGTAGATAAGGAATGGTGATGAGAAAATTGATCGCAGTCGCGGGCGCGCTCGCGTTGAGCATGGCCTTGGTCGGGTGCGGAACGGTGCCGGCTTGGCAAAAAGGTAATCTCGCCAAGCCAGAAATGGCGTTCGACTCTGATCCTTTGCAGACGCGCTTCGTCGAGCACACGTTCCACAGCAAAGAAGGCGCTACCGGCGGCACATCGGTCGGCGGCGGCGGCTGTGGGTGTAACTAGGATGTCGACCCCCGTGAAAACCGGCTCGATCCTCGCGGCCGCGTTGGCGTTGCCAGGCCTTGTTCCGTCCGCGTACGCGCAGGTGACGGTGCCCAACGCGACGCTGATTCAGTTCAAGTACCTGTACTACCGCGACTATCAGGACTCGGGCGACCGCATCACCGTCAAATCGCCCGCGCTGTATCTGCTGGCGCCGATCAGCGACAGCTGGGTGTTCGAGATCGGCGCGGTGTACGACAACGTCTCGGGTGCGTCGCCTTACTATCACACGACGCTCTCGGGCGCCTCGGGTCAAGGCATCACCGATGGGCGTGCGCAGGGCGACCTGACAGTCACTAAATATTTCGGCCGCACGGCGATTTCGGTACGCGGCGCGTATTCGACCGAAGACGACTACAAGTCGGTCTCCGGCGGCTTGACGCTGCGGCACGCGACGCCGGATCAGAACACTACTTTCACGATCGGTGTCGGTTACTCTTCCGACAACGTTGCGCCTTCCGACGGTCCGGTCTTCACCCGCGCCAAGTCCACACTCGACGGCATTGTCGGCATCACGCAGGTGCTGAGCCGCAACGACACCGCGCAGCTCAATGTGTACTACGCGATGCAGCGCGGCTACCTGACCGATCCGTACAAGGCTTTGTACGGCATCGACCAGCGGCCCGACCACCGCGATCAGTACGCTGCGGTGGTCCGCTGGAATCATTACTTCGAGGGCCTCAAGGCGACGCTGCGTTCGTCGTATCGGTATTACCACGACGATTGGGAGATCAGCGGCAATACGGGCACGGTCGAATGGGCGCAGGAGCTGCCGTATGGCTTCACGCTGACGCCGGGGTTGCGTTACCACACGCAAAGCGCCGCGTACTTTTATTACGATCCGGTCTACGACGCCAGCGCCGGTGCTCCATTTCCTCCGGGCTATTTCTCGAATCCCAACGGCTTCTACAGTGCTGACCAAAGGCTGTCCGCCTTTGGGGCGATCTCCCCGAGCGTGAAACTCGCGAAATCTTTCGCGGGCGGCTGGACGATCGACGGTAAGGCCGAGTACTACGAGCAGCGCGGTGATTGGCGTCTCGGCGGCGAAGGCAGCCCGGGTTTGCAGGCCTTCAAGGCGCAGCTGTATCAGGTGGGCGTCGCCAAGAAGTTCTAGGCACGCGTTAGCATCGCGCAGCTTGTCACGGGCTGCGCGTGCACCTCACTCCGTACTCGTTCACCTTTCGCGCGATGGCGTCGCACTGCGAAGTGCGCGTCTACGCGCCCGACGAAGCCATAGCGCGCGGCTGGTCGGACGCCGCGATTGCCGAAGTGCGGCGCATCGAAACCAAATATTCGCGCTATCGTGAAGACAGCGTTACCACGGCGATCAATCGCGCCGCCGGCGGCGCGGCGATCGGCGTTGACGCGGAAACAGCGGGCCTGCTTGATTTTGCGGCTGAGCTGAATGCGCAAAGCGACGGCGCGTTCGATCTCACGAGCGGCGTGCTGCGGCGTGCCTGGGACTTCAAGGCGCAGCGCGTGCCGCCCCAAGCCGCGCTCGACCAACTGCTGCCTCGAGTCGGCTGGTCGAAGATCGAATGGCATTCGCCGGCGTTGCGTTTGCGCTCCGAAATGGAAATCGATTTCGGCGGCATCGGCAAGGAGTACGCCGCCGATCGCGCGGCGGCGATTGTTGCCGAGCTCGGCGCGCAACACGGTTTGGTCAACCTCGGCGGTGACGTGCGTGTGATCGGCCCACATGCGGACGGCACTCCATGGCGCATCGCCGTGCAGGACCCGCGCAGAGAACCGGGAGCAACCATCGCGCACCTGAACGTGCCGCACGGCGCGATGGCGACCTCCGGCGACTACGAGCGCTATTTCGAACACGACGGGCGGCGCTACTCGCATCTGCTCGATCCGCGCACCGGATGGCCCTGTGAATACTGGCGATCAGTGTCGGTCGTTGCCCCGTTGTGCATCGCTGCAGGCGCGTGCGCCACAGTCGCAATGCTCAAGCCCGTTGAAGATGCGTTGCAGTTTCTGGATGGGCAGGATGTTCGATATTTGGCGATCGATAGCGGCGGACACCGGCATTCGAAGTGACCGCTTGCAACCAAACGGCCCCAAAAGTGACTAATCTCACGGTATGCGAAGACCAACGATTGCAATCGCGTTGCTATTGATGCTGACGATCCCGTTCCAGGGCTTTGTGGCAGCGATGCAGTCCGGTTGCGCGCTTGGTCACCACCGGACCGACTCGGGCTTGACGGCGTCGCATAGTCAGGACGAACATCACGATCACGCGGCGATGCACGCCGCGGCAACGCATGCTGATGCGAGCGCCGATTCTGAAACCGGCACTGCAGTCGAATGCCAGTGCAGCACTTGCGGTCTCGGCACGGCCCTGCCGGTCAGCAAAACGAATACGGCGCTTGCGCCGCCCCACGCTGCACCGGTTGGGCGTTTTGCCGATCTGCCGGTGATCATGATCACCGGCGGTCCCGAGCGGCCGCCCCGAAGCCTCCTCGCCTAGCGACGCACGCTGCGCGCGGTTGACTGCGCGCGTTAGAACGTCGCTCTAACCGTTTACGTCCCGCCTTTGGCGGTGTTACTCAACGTGTTCAAGCGAGGACTTCATGTCTCAGTTTGTTTTCCGCTGTCTTGCAACGGCGTGTTCAGCGCTCGCTGCGACGGCG
>JBGSWX010000310.1:0-4197 GCA_041751695.1 Burkholderiaceae bacterium
CCCAGCTTGACGCGCAGAATTTCTTCGGCTTTGGCCATGTCGCCATCGGCCTCGGTCAGCGCTTTCTTGCACTCCATCATCGGCGCGTCGGTCTTCTCGCGCAATTCCTTGACCATCGCCGCGGTTATCTCTGCCATCTAACGCTCCTGCTTACTTACTTGCAAATGAGCCTGCAAAAAAGGGGCTCGCGCCCCTCGAAGTCCGCCGATGGTGCGGCTACTGACCTTCGTTAATTTCGACGAACTCTTCATCGCTGTCGTTGGCCGCTGCCTGCACGACTCCCTGCAGCGCCGCGGCCTTACCTTCCAGCACCGCATCGGCAATGCCGCGCGCATACAGGCGCACGGCGCGGCTCGAATCGTCGTTGCCCGGAATCACGTAGGCGACATTCTCGGGCGAGTGGTTGGTGTCGACCACCGCCACCACCGGAATGCCGAGCTTGGCCGCTTCCAGGATCGCGATCTTGTGATAGCCGACGTCGATCACGAACAGCGCGTCGGGCAGCGCGTTCATGTCCTTGATGCCGCCAATCGCCTTGTTGTGCTTTTCGATCTCGCGCTGAAAATCGAGCGTTTCTTTTTTGGACATGCGCTCGGTGCCGTTGTCGGCGATGATCTGCTCCATCTCTTTCAGGCGCTTGATCGATACCTTGACCGTCTTGAAGTTGGTCAACATGCCGCCGAGCCAGCGCTGATCGACAAACGGCATGCCGGCGCGCTGTGCTTCTTCGACGATTGTTTCACGCGCCTGGCGTTTGGTGCCGACGAACAAAATCGTGCCGCGATTACTCGCCAGCTGGCGCACGAAACGGGTGGCTGTTTGAAACTGATCGAGCGTGCGCTCGAGGTTGATGATGTGAATCTTGTTGCGGTGGCCGAAAATGAACGGCGCCATTTTCGGGTTCCAGAAGCGCGTTTGATGCCCAAAATGGACACCGGCCTCCAGCATTTGACGCATCGTTACCGACATAGCCTCTCCAAGGTTGGTTCTTGCGCAAGCATCGAGGCGGACTGGACTTTTCGTCCCCCGGTCCGCACCTTGGGAATGCTCCGCGTGATTCTTGCGGCCTTTTTTCAATCAAGCATGACCGCAAGTAGCCGGATATTATAACCATCCTGAGCCGCACCATTGAGTTCCATGGCCATTGTCATCAAGACTCCCGAAGATATCGCCGGAATGCGCGTCGCCGGACGCCTGGCCGCCGAGGTCTTGGACTTCGTGGCTGGGTACGTCAAAGCGGGCGTGACCACCGGCGAGCTCGACCGGCTTTGCCACGACTACATGACCACGGTGCAGCACACGGTGCCGGCACCGCTGAACTACGCGCCACCGGGGTACCGGCCGTTTCCCAAAGCGATTTGCACGTCGGTCAACCATCAGGTGTGCCACGGCATCCCGGGGGACAAAGCACTGAAAAATGGCGACGTGCTCAATATCGACGTGACGGTGATCAAGGACGGCTACCACGGCGACACGAGCCGCATGTACTTCGTGGGTGAGCCGTCGATTGCAGCGCGTCGCTTGAGCGAAGTCACGTATGACTGCATGTGGCTCGGGATCGCTCAGGTGCGACCCGGCGCGACCATCGGCGATATCGGGCATGCGATCCAGGTGCGCGCCGAGAAAAACGGTTACAGCGTGGTGCGCGAATTCTGCGGGCACGGCATTGGGCGCAAGTTTCACGAGGAGCCACAGATCCTGCACTACGGCAAGCCGGGCTCACTCGAGAAGTTGGCCGCCGGAATGATCTTCACGATCGAGCCGATGATCAACGCCGGCCGGCGCGAGATCAAGGAGCTGGCCGACGGCTGGACCATCGTCACCAAGGATCATTCTTTGTCGGCGCAGTGGGAGCACACGGTACTCGTGACCGAATCCGGATTCGAAGTGCTGACACGCTCGGCCGGCATGCCGGCCACTCCGGCGTTTGTCGAAGGCGACAGCGCGCTGGAGGCGGCTACTGCCTAGCGCAGCACTCGGCTCTGAATGAATGACGTCGCCTTCAAGCTGCGCGATCAACTGCGGCAACAGCGCGATGTCCTGATCCAACGCTTCACCTCCGGCGGACCCGTCGATAGCCTGCTGCACGGGCTGGCGCGCTCGGTCGATGGGCTGCTGCGCGAAGTCGCCGAGGCGAGCGGGATCACGTCGCGCGCAGCCCTGATCGCCGTGGGCGGCTATGGGCGCGGCGAGCTGTTTCCGCACTCCGACGTCGACGTGCTGATCCTTCTGAATCAGCCCGCCACCGCAGATGATGCCCGTACGATCGAAAATCTGATCGGCCTGCTGTGGGACCTGGGACTGCCGCTCGGACACGGCGTACGCACGCTCGACGAGTGCCTGAGCGAGGCCGCGCGCGACGTGACAGTGCTCACGTCGATGCTCGAATCGAGGTTGATCGCGGGCCCGCGCACGCGCTTCGCCGCGTTCTCGCGCGCGATCGTCAAGACGCTCGACCGCGAAGCGTACTTCCGCGCCAAGCTGCTCGAGCAGCAGCAGCGGCACATCAAATACGACGAAGCGCCCTACAGCCTCGAGCCCAACGTCAAGGAAGGCCCGGGCGGACTGCGCGATCTGCAAACCGTTTTGTGGATCGCGCGCGCCAGCGGTTACGGCGGCACCTGGGCTGAGCTCGCCCGGCGCGGGTTTATCACCGATGAAGAAGCCCGCATCATTCGCCGCAGCGAGCGACGCATCAAGGAAATTCGCGCGCGGTTGCATCTGGTGACCGGCCGCCGCGAGGATCGGCTCGTGTTCGACGTGCAGGACGCGGTAGCGCAGTTGACCGGAATCCGCGCGACCGCCCAATGTCGTCAGAGCGAAGTGCTGATGCAGCAGTATTACCGCTCAGCCAAAGTCGTAGCGCAGATGAACACGATCCTGCTGCAAAACATCGAACAACGATTGTTCGGCCGCGAAGACGACGCACCCCGATCGCTCGATGCGACTTTCGTCATCCGCAACGAGCTGCTCGACCTGGCCGACGACTCCGCGCTTGAGCACGACGCCAACGGAATCCTGAGAGCGTTTCTGTTGATGGCGCAGCATCGCGAGCTGAAGGGCATGTCGGCGCGTCTGATGCGAGCGCTATGGCACGCCCGCGTGAGAATCGATGCGCGTTACCGCCGCGACCCGGCCAATCGTGCGACGTTTCTTTCGATCCTGCAGCAGCCGAAAGGCGTGCTGCACGAGCTGCGCCGCATGAACCAGCTGTCGGTGCTCGGGCGCTACCTGCCGGTGTTCCGCCGCATCGTCGGGCAGATGCAGCACGATCTGTTTCACGTCTATACGGTCGATCAGCACATTCTGCAGGTGCTGCGCAACCTGCGACGCTTCGGACTATCCGAGCACGCGCACGAGTATCCGTTGTGCAGCCAGTTGATGGCGGATTTCGACAAGCCGTGGCTGCTCTATATCGCCGCGATTTTTCACGACATCGCCAAGGGACGCGGAGGCGACCACAGCGATCTGGGCAGCGCTGACGCGCGCCGCTTCTGCCGCGACCACGGCCTCGATCGCGGCGAGACGCAGCTGGTCGAGCGGCTGGTTTCACACCACTTGTCGATGTCGCAAGTCGCGCAGAAGCAGGACCTGGCCGATCCGGCGGTGATCGAGCGGTTCGCAGCGCAGGTCAAGGATGAGCGCACGTTGATCGCACTCTATCTGCTCACCGTGGCCGATATTCGCGGCACCAGCCCGAAGGTCTGGAGCGCGTGGAAAGGCAAGCTGCTCGAAGACCTCTTCCGCTTGACGCGCCGGCTGCTCGGCGGCGGCACGATGGCACCGACCGCCGTGCTTGAAGGGCGCAAGGAAGAAGCGCTGCGCATCTTGCGTCTGTACGGCTTGTCCGATAGCGCACGCGAAGCACTCTGGCAACAGCTGGACGTGGTTTACTTTCTACGCCACAACGCGCAGGACATTGCGTGGCATACGCGCTCGCTTTTTTCCAGGGTCGACAGCGACCAGCCGATTGTGCGAACGCGGCTTGCGCGCGTCGGCGAAGGCGCCGAAGTGCTGATCTATGTGAAGGACCAGAAGGGTTTGTTTGCGCGCGTCTGCGGCTATTTCGACAGCCGCAATTTGAGCATTCTCGACGCGCGCGTGCACACCACGCGCCACCGCTATGCGCTGGACACGTTTCTCGTCACCGATCACGGCCGCGCGCGCCACTATCGCGAGCTGTTGAGCCAGATCGAG
>JBGSWX010000311.1:0-3456 GCA_041751695.1 Burkholderiaceae bacterium
GCTGCACCGCTTGCTTGACTGCGCGCGGCAGCAGCTGAGTTTCAACGACTTCGTCGCGTGCCGGAACGCGCGCGGGTTCGGCGGCCCACAAGGCGGTGGCCGGCGCTGCGCCCAGCAGAATAAAAAGCGCCCACCACATTCGTGGCGAGCGCGGGGGTGAATCAAAAGCGACTGTCAGATCAAATCGCGGTTGGCTCCGCGGTCTCGGTAACCGGAGGCGCGATCCCGCCGATATTGCGTGGCTCATTGGTTTCCAACGTCATACTCGCAATCAGAGTTTGAATGAAGGCGATAAAGCCGGCTACGCTGGCGGACGCCGCGATATCTTCCTGTGAAGGCGGCGGCAGCTGAGCTGTTGGCGGGGGCGTAGAGTCATCCGACGACGAGCCGCAACTTACCGCAAGCAGCACGACCGCGAACGCGGCCGCGAGCGTTTTGAATCGGAAGTGGTTGTTCATCGCGGCTCCTTATTGCGCGCCCGGTAGCGGCGTCAGAAGATACGGAAAGGTAGCGTTGAACATGGCGTCGGTAATCGTCGTGCCATTGTCGGTGTACGCCAGCGCGCCTGACGGGGCATCGGCGGCAACGCAGCCGAAGGCGGCAGGCATGTTGAGCGTGCACAGAACACCCATCGCGACGCGCACGGTGATATCGACGATGTCGTCACCCGGACGACGGCCGTTCGGGAAGCCCGCGTTGTCGCCCGCCAAAACGCCAAGCGGACTCTGCGCGCCCTTCGGACGTACGGCGACCGACGTGTTCAGCCGCAACATCTCGGAGGCGGTGACGGTGGTGGGCATGTTCAGCCCCGGCACCCCCGTGAGGAACGCGGTGACCAGGTCGGCGCGCGGAAACTTGGTCGGTGCGCGCACGCCCGCTGACGTGAACAGGATTTCAACCAGCGCCGGAAACGTCGGGTTCGTCACGTAGTCGGCAAACTGGCCATCGTCCTTCGGCTTCGAATGGTTGAACTTGTCTTTGTCCTTGAGCCCGATCACGACTTCGTTCACGAGCGGCATTCCCAGACGCGACACCTGGACCCAGGGGCCGCCTTCCTTGGCGCCGACCGAATGCCCCGACGGCGGGCTGCCATTCAATAACCGGCCTTGCCGCAAGCTCGCGGTGGTCCAGCCGCCGATCACCGGGTCCGAGCCTGCTGTCAGGCACGCCGCTGCCACTTCGAGCACGATGCTGGTGACGTTCTTGTCGGCCAGATCATCCACGCCGCCTGAAACCGCCAGCGGGTTCAGGTTCAGAAGATCGAACACCTTGCCGAGCGCGATCACGAACGGGTCCTTGCGCTGGCCGACGAATACTTTCGCCGGCGTGGTGCAGCCCGGAACGTTGACGGTGTGAATGCTCTGCGCGGCGTACGCCTCGTACCCGGGGATCGAACCGAATGTCTTGGTGCCGATGAAGTCGAACGGCTTGACGAGGTCGCGCACGCCGCTGTCGCTCAGCACGGCCTGCCGCGTTCCGGTGCGACGGTCGCCACGCACCACGTCGACCTGATACGTCTCTTTTAGATTCAGCGCGGCATTGCTGGCCGCCGAAATCGCGCCGGCCTGCACCAGCGGGATCGAGATATTTTTGCCCGCGATCGGCAACGTGATGTCGGCCAGATTGTTCTTGAAGCGGAACTGGAACGTGATGTCTTCGACGCCGTTGCCGTTGTTGTCGACGTGAATCTCATATAGCGCGTTGGCGTCGAGAGAGAAATAGTTCGGGCCGCCGTAGCCGTCCTGCAACGGCACGTAGTTGGCCACCAGCGTCACGAACGCATCGCGGCCGGCCTCGTACGAGCGAAACATGTAGAAGTCGGTGCCGTCGACTTTCGGCGCGGTGGTAATAAAGGGCGCTTCGCGGTGGCTCGACGCCGCAGCTTGCGGAGCGAACGACGCGGCGCTTAATGCGGCAAGAGCGGCCAATGCAAACGGCGCCGCCCTCGATGATTTTCTTGACATAGGGGTCTCCTTGGCTGAAGCGAAATGGAATAGAAAGCTGCAATTCCACTAGTCATACGGGCCAGAATGCAATTTGGATGGTGCGCGACGTATTTTTCTAACCCCCGCGTGCCAGAGCGCTGACGCGCCCGCATCTGGGCACGCGGATTGCATGAGTCAGCGCCGCAGGAATGTCGCCATTCGCTCCGCGCCTTGGGCCAGCAGCGCGTCAGACGCGGCGAAGCACCAGCGCAAATAGCCTTCGCCTTCGGGGCCGAACGCCGCGCCGGGCGCGATGCCGAGGCCGGCTTCGGCGACCAGCTGTTTCGCGAGCGCGATGCTGTCGTGACTGCGGCCGGCGATGCGGAAAAATAAGTACATCGCGCCGGGTGGCGGTGCGACTTCGGTCCCCGGCAAGGCAGCCAGCGCCGTCACGAGCAAATCGCGCGACGCTTTGAGCCGTGCGACCGTCTGCTGCACGCACGACTCACCGTCATTGACCGCGACCAGCCCGGCACGCTGCACAAACGGCGGCGCGCACGACGTGTTGAATTCGATGACCTTGCCGATCTGCGCGATGAATCTTCGCGGCGCAACGATCCAGCCCAGGCGCCATCCGGTCATTGTCCAGCTCTTCGAGAATGTATTAGCGCTGATCACGCGATCTTCATCGCTGATCTGCGACAGCACGCCAGGAGCGTGGCCGTTGATCGTCATCGACGGTTTGAACACGATGCGCTCGTAGGCGTCGTCGCTGACGAGCCAAATGCCGTGGCGACGGCAGTGCGCGAGCAATCGATCCCAGTCGTGCTGCGGCATCGTCCAGCCGGTGGGATTGTTCGGCGAGTTGACCAGGACGAGTCGCGTGCCCGGAGTGACTGCGTCGAGCAGCTGTTGCAGATTAAGTCCCCACAAGCCCGCGTTGCACGTCAGCGAAACCGAAACGACCTCCGCGCCCATGATGCGCGGCATTGCCGTCAGGTTCGGCCACACCGGCGTGACGATCACGACGCGATCGCCCGGCTCGATCAGCGCTTGATCGATCAGCGACAGCGCGTGCACGCCCGCGCTGGTGACTGCGATGCGATCGACGTCGATGCGCTCGGCCGGCGCGTGCAGCCGGTTGGCGTACGCAGCAAGCGCTTCGCGCAGTTCAATCAGGCCGAGGTTATGGTTGTAGAACGTCTCGCCGGCGTCGAGTGCAGCCTTCGCGGCATCGCGGATGAAGGCGGGCGTGACTTGATCGCCTTCACCGAACCAGAACTTCAAAATGTCGGTGCGGCCGATTCCCGCGTTGGCGACTTCGCGGATGCGTGATGCGGGCAATGCCTCGATGGTCGGTCGGATCATTGGGTGGGACGCGGCATCGGCACCGAGTGTTTTTTCGACCAAGGCTCCAGCGCAGGCAGGATGTCCGCGTGCAATGCGACGCCGCGCGCAAGTTGATCGCGCCGTCGCGCGAGTCCGCGTTCGCCCGGCATGCGAACCGCATCGAAGCCCGCGCGCGGCGGGT
>JBGSWX010000312.1:0-7307 GCA_041751695.1 Burkholderiaceae bacterium
ATCGCCGCGAGCAGGCGCGTGATGCGCGGGTCGCGCAGCGCCGCGCCGTCGACTTCGGCGGCGCCAATGCATCCGTACACAAGCGCTGCAGCGACTGCGTAAGGCAGGCTGTATTGCGCCTCGTCGGTTGTGATCGGCGACGCGCACTGCGAACCCAGGTCGATGGCTTCCCGAAAACTCTCGATGCCCACGGCGGCGATGTCGGCATCGGCAAACTCATGCGAACGCTTAAGCGCCAGCGCCGCTTCGGTCGCGGGCTGTGCCCACCGGCACACCGGGTAGGCCTTGAAATACTGCTCGCGAATCCGCCAGCGCGACCCGAGATCGCTCCAGAACTCGCTTGCGTCGTCACGCTCGACCGTGAGCGCTGGTGCGCCGGTGAAACCGTCGCTCGCGAGCAGCGCGGCGCTCACGCCTACCTGCGCGCCCCACCCCGAGCCGTCTTTGAGCATGGTCGGAGTGGCGCAGACGCGCAGGATCTGGCCGCGGGGTCCGAAGTACTCGGCAATTCCCAGCGCATGACGCATGCGCTCATCGTCGAATTCGAGCCAACGACCGCCCAATGCTGCGCATGCGAGCGCGTTCCAGGCGCCCGAGCAGTGATAGTCGGCGACTGTCGCATGCAGTGCGATGCCGGCGCGCGTCGCGATCTCGTACCCTATAACCATGCACGTCAGGAACTCGCGCCCGTTGCTTCGCGGTTGCGCGCAGACGCCACTGTCGAGATAGGCCAGTAAGGCAGGCAGCACGGCAACCCCCGCGTGACCCTTGGTCAGTACGTGGCCATCGTGCGCATCGAAAGCATCGATCGTCGTCGCACCCGCAAGCGCGGCGCCGGCGAGTCCGGCACGGCGACCGTCAAACAGAATCCGCGAGGAGCGATCAGCACCACAGAGCTGGGTGGATGCGTACGTGTTGACAATGGCCGCCGCGGGCGTGCGCGAGCCGGCGGCCGCGACGCCGATCAGGTCGAGCAGACACCGCTGCGCTTGCGCGACGACATCTGCCGGCAAATCGTCATACGAGATGCCGCGCGCAAACGCGGCGACGTCGGCGAACGGCGCGGCCGTTGACGCCGTATCTGGGTGGCGCAATACAGTGGTGTTCAAGATCTCTGCTGCGCTTGCATCAAGCGCGCGATCTCGCGCTGCACGAGGGGCAGGTTCGAGTCGCGCACTGTCGGCAACAAATATCGGGCGCGACGAACCTCTTCGAAATCGAGCTTCGTGCGCACCAGCTCTTCGCCGCTCCCGCCAGCGTTCGCGAGCAGCCGGCCGAACGGATCAAGGATGCGAGAGCCTCCCCAAAACGTCAGATCGCGTTCTCTGCCTACGCGATTGGCCATCATCACGGGCATCCCGTAGGTCAGCGCATAGAAGCGGAGGTTTGTATCCCACCCACTCGGATTGTCGAACTCGGCACCCACGGCTTCGATTGCGGAGCTGATCGGTGCCAGCAGCAGCGTAGCGCCTTGCACAGCAGCGAGATGCACCAGCGCTGGGTTCCACGTGTCGGCACAAATAAGAATGCTCGCGCGCCATCCTGGGGCAACGTCGAACGTTTCGATTTGACCGCCGGCGGCGAAGTGCTTGCCATCTTCGAGCCGGCCGTAGGTGGCCAGATTGATTTTTTGATGCACGAAGACGACCTTGCCGTTGCGTACGGCGATGGCGGAGTTGTAGAACTGCGCGCCGGCCGCCTCCTCGATGATGCCGAACACTGTGCACATGGCGCCCGCCGCCTGCGCGATCTCAACCACAACGCGGTGGTTACGATCGATCGCCAGTCGGAGCGTGTCGGGGCCGGCACTATGGCCAGTCAACGACATTTCGGGGAAGAGAAGCACTTCGACGCCAGCACTACGTGCGGCGTCGATCAAGTCCAGATGCTTGCGCAGGTTTGCCTCGAGATCCCCGAGAATCGATTCGGTCTGTGCGACCGCGACACTTAGAGTCGGTGAGTTCAACATGCGCTAGCAGACTGATAAAAAAAGAAGCCGCGGCAGGACCGCGGCTTCTTTTGCGTGCAGGTCACTGATCAGATCAGCCCTTCCTTCTTCAGGAAAGTCTGCGCAACTTCCTCAACCGTTTTCTTCTCGACGTCCACGCTCGCGTTAAGGCGCGACATCGTGGCATCGTCAAGCTTGGCAGAGAGGGAGTTCAGAATATCCCCCAGTTTCGGATTGGCATCCAGAGTCTGCTTCCTGACTACGGGTGTCATCGCGTAAGCCGGGAAATAGCCTTTGTCGTCCTTCAGCACGACAAAGTTGAACGCTGGCACCCGGCCGTCGGTCGCGAACACCAGACCCACGTCGACCTGTTTTTCCTTCAGCGCCTGGTAGACAAGGCCGGTGTCCATGCGCTTAACGTTATCGCGCGCGAATTCGAAGCCGTACATCTGTTCGAGCGGCTTCAAACCATCGGGCCGTGCGTAGAACTCGGCGTTGCTGGCAAGGTTGAGCTTGGTGCCGCCTTTGACCTTGTTGGCGAGGTCGCTGATGGTAACGATACCGTGCTTCTTGGCGTCATCCGCATTCATCGCGAGCGAATACGTGTTGTTGGCTTTCGAAGGGTTGAGCCACACGAGGCCCTTGGCCGCGTCGAGCTCTTTCACCTTCTTGTAGTTATCTGCCGGCGACAGTTTATCGGTGAATTTGTTGTACGTGATCAGCGACGTTCCCGTGTATTCCCAATAGACGTCGATCTGACCGCTCTCCTGTGCCTGGCGCAGAACTGCACTGCCCATGCCCGCTTTCACATCCACATTGAACCCCTTTGCCTTGAGCAACTGGGCGGTCATCGCCGCCATAATTTGCTGCTCGGTAAAGTTTTTGCCGCCCACGACGATGTTCTGCGCCATGGCGGCGGCAGAAGTGATCGCCAGCGACAGGCCAACCGCCAAAACCGAAAATGCCCGAGTTATCTTCATCATGTCTCCCTTGATTATTCAACCGTGTGCAAGAGCAACGTCTCTTAACGCAACGGGTTTACACCACGCGGAACTACAAAGTACGAAATAGCGCCCACCGCGAAATCCACGATCACCGCCAGCAGCGCGGTTGGAATCGCGCCGGCGAGCATCATTCCGGGCTCATTCAAATCGATGCCGGTGAAGATCAGCTCGCCCAACCCCCCACCGCCGATCAGGAAAGCGAGCGGCGCGGTGCCCACGTTGATTGCCAGCGCCGTGCGAATCCCGGCGAAGGTGACAAACAGCGCATTGGGCAACTCTACTCCGGTCAGGATCTGCATCGGGCGCATTCCCATGCCGGTGGACGCCTCGATCAGATAGGCTGGCACTCCCAGCATTCCGGCGTAGGTATTGCGAACGATCGGCAGCAGCGACGCGACCCATAGCGCGAATATCGCGGGTATGGTGCCGATGCCGAGAAAGCTCATCGCTAACGCAAGTACGGCGAGCGTCGGAATCGTGCTGCCGATATTCAGTCCCTGCATCATCGATTCGGCGAACCGACGCATGCTCGGCCGGCTGAGCCAGAGTCCAAACGGCACGCCGATCAGGATCGCCAGGCCGCCCGAAATCGCAACCAGCTTCATATGCTGCTGCGACAGGTAGATGATGTCCGATCGATACTTGGCGATCTGGTCGAACAGACCGCTGCGCTGCGCGATCACGCCGAGCGCGAACATCGCGATCAGCGAGACCACGATGATCGCTCTGCCGGTGAACGCTGCGCGCATGACTCTTTTTACCGTCCGCTATACCGCGCGCTTCGGTGCATCGCGATACGTATCGCCCAACAGGCGCGTGATACCACGCTGCGTGACGACGCCCGCATAAAGACCGTTCTCATCCACGCACGTGAGCCACGGCACGTCGTACATGAACATCATCGACACCGCGGTGCGCAGGTCCTCGTCGAGGCTGACGGTTGCGGGCAGTCGGGTTCCGAATTCGGCCGCGGTGCCGTCCTGGCCCCGGCAGACATCGAGGCCGAGATAACCCTGCGGCCGCCCGTCCGCGTCGACCATCACGACGTACTCCTGGCCGTGCTCGTTCATCAGCGAGGTGGCCCGATCGAGGCGATCTTCGGCGGCCACCCGCGGTGCAGCGGGATGCACGGCCGATTGGACTTTCACCAGGCGCAGGCGCTTCAACGTCCGGTCGGTACCGACGAAATCGGCAATGAATTCGTTGATCGGGTGCGCGAGGATGTTGTCCGGGCTGTCGAACTGCTCGAGCTTGCCGGCGCGGAAGATCGCGACCTTGTCGGCCATCTTGACCGCTTCATCGATGTCGTGACTGACGAACATCACCGTCTTTTTCAGCCGTCGATGAATCTTCAAAAACTCGTCTTGAATGACTTCGCGATTGATGGGGTCGATGGCGCCGAACGGCTCATCCATCAGCAGCACGGGAGGATCAGCGGCAAGTGCCCGCGCCACGCCGACGCGCTGCTGCTGGCCGCCCGACAATTCCTTCGGATACCGTTTCAGAAAGATCGCCGGCTCGAGATTGATGATGGACAACAGTTCAGCCGCGCGCGTGCGCGCCTTGTTCATGTCCCAGCCGAGCAATTTCGGCACGACGCAAATGTTCTCCTCGACCGTCATGTTGGGGAAGAGACCGATCTGCTGAATGACGTAGCCGATGGTGCGGCGCAGTTCGACCGGGTCGTACGAGTCGGTGTCCTTGCCGTTGATGTAGATCTTGCCTGACGTGGGCTCGACCAAGCGATTGACCATCTTGAGCGCTGTCGTCTTGCCGCAACCGGAGGGCCCTAGCAGTACGCAAATCTCGCCTTCCGCCACTTCGAAGCTGACGTGGTCGGCCGCGAGGGTGGTGCCGGCCGCGGTTTCGAAGGCCTTGGTCAAATTGTCGAGCTTGATCATCTGCGACGCTCTTCCTTCAGGTGGCTCGGGCGATGCGCGCCGGGGCAAGGCGCAAACCTTTCGGCGTCAGTTTGTGCTGGACCCAAAGCAGAAAATAATCCGCGAATATCGCGAGCAGGCTGACCGCCAGTGCCCCGGTGATCAACTGCCTGGGATCGGTCTGCGAGATACCGCGACTGATGAACGCGCCCAGCCCGCCCGCGCCGATGTAGGTGGCAATCGCGGTAATGCCGATGTTGATCACCACTGCGATGCGAACGCCGGCCATGATCACCGGGACCGCGATCGGTAACTCGACCTGGCTTAGCCGCTGCATCGGCGCCATCCCCATCCCGCGCGCTGCTTCGCGCAACGCGGGGTCAACGTTGGTAATCGCCGTATATGTGTTGCGGATGATCGGCAGTTGCGAGTAGAGCAGCACGGCGATGACGGCGGGCAGGTATCCGATCCCTTGCCCGATTGTCGCCAATATCGGAATCATCAGCCCGAACAACGCGATCGACGGAATCGTCATGATCATCGCGGCGACATACAACACGATGTCCGCCGCGCGCTTGTTCTGCGTAATCGCAATCCCGATCGGAACGCCGGTGAGGATCGCGAGCCCCACGGCAACGCCGACGATCGAGACGTGCTCGATCGTGCGCTGGCCGATGGCCGGCAGGTTGTTGAGCATGAACGTCAGCGTTTCCATGCATCTCCTTGCGCTGCCCGCAGCATAAGCAGCCGCTCCGGTCGCAAGTGTTCCAGATGCGACGTCTCTCTGTCCATTGCGGACATTGGCGCGCGCCCAAGCGCGATGCGTGGTGTCGCTAGATGTCGCGTCGATAACAGATCGAGTCGCATCGCGACTGGTTGCGGCCTTTTGGAGGTGCGATAGTCGCGCCACACTTCAACGGGCACGGTAACGATGAACGCACCCAAACCGCGCGGCTTGACTCTGATGCAACGGCTCGATCAAGGGCCGGTGATTTGCGCCGAGGGTTATGTATTCGAGCTCGAGCGGCGTGGCTACCTGCAAGCCGGCGCGTTCGTGCCGGAAGTGGTGCTCGAACATCCGGAAGCAGTCACACAATTGCATCGCGACTTCGTGCACGCCGGGTCCGACGTCGTCGAAGCGCTCACGTATTACGCGCATCGCGAAAAGCTGCGGGTCATCGGCCGCGAAAAGGATCTCGAGCCGATCAACCGGCGCGCGCTAGAGCTGGCGCAGGAAGTCGCACTCGAAAGCGGAGCGCTGCTCGCCGGCAATATCTGCAATACGAATGTGTACGACCCGGCCGACACCAAGTCGCACCAGGCGGTGCGCTCGATGTTCGCCGAACAGATCGGTTGGGCCGCCGACGCCGGTGTCGATTTCATCATCGGTGAAACGTTTTCGTACGCGCAGGAGGCGCTGATCGCGCTCGAAGAAATCAAGAAAGCGAAGATGGTCGCGGTGATGACGCTGGCGATGCATCAGGAAGAACGCACGCGCGAAGGCTGGACCGCCGCCGATGCCTGCAAGCGCCTGGCCGACGCGGGCGCCGAGGTGGTCGGCCTGAACTGCATTCGCGGCCCGGCAACGATGATGCCGCTGTTGAAACAGATCCGCGCGGTCGTGAAGACGCACATGGCCGCGCTGCCGGTGCCGTTCCGCACCAAGCCGCACCAGCCATCGTTCCAGTCGCTGCGCGACGCCGAATGGAGCGGCGACGACACAGGAAGGCCGTTTCCGGTCGCGCTTGACCCATTCACCTGCAATCGCTTCGAATTGGCCGAGTTCGGCCGCCAGGCGATGGAGCTCGACATTCGTTATCTGGGTGTGTGCTGCGGGGCCGGCCCGCATCACATCCGCGCGCTCGCCGAAGCAGTCGGAAAGCGGCCCCCGGCAAGCAAGTATTCGCCGGACATGTCGAAGCACGCGTTCCTCGGCACGCACGAGCGCCTGAAGCAGGTACAGAAGGACTACGCCGAGAAGCTCTAGCGCCTAAGAATGCCCAGGTGACGATCAGTCTTTGCGCTGCGCTATGCGCGGATCGATCGAGTAATAGTCACCCGCGCTGTCAACGAATATCTGCAAGGTCGTTGTGAGCCCGGTCGGTGAATCGAGCGCGCCGGCTGCGATCGAAATCAAATTGCCGGCCAGCCGCTCCCAGAACAAGCTCGCGCCGCATTCGCCGCAAAATCCGCGCCGCGCAAAATTCGACGAGCTGTGCCATTTGAGCCCGCGCGATTCGATCAGATGCAGCGACTCTTTCGGCGCATTGGTGTACGCGCCGACGTGGCCGTGCGTCTTGCGGCACATCGCGCAGTGGCAAAGCACGACGTCGCGCATTGGCCCGTTGATTTCGAACGACACGGCGCCGCAGAGACAGCCGCCCGTTAGCTGCCGCGTCATCGAGCCGCTCGCCTCGCTTGTCCGCGCGACGGCCGTTCTGCGAGCGCGGCCGCGCGCTCATCGCTCGGCTTGTG
>JBGSWX010000313.1:0-3177 GCA_041751695.1 Burkholderiaceae bacterium
GCAGTTAAAGCGGTTCGGCCGAGTGCGCGTGATCGACGTTGAAGAAATCGACCGCGTGCTGGGCGAGCGGGGAATCGCGCTGAGCACGGGCGCGCAGGCGGACCAGAGCATCGCGCTCGCACTCGATGCGATTGAAGCCGAGCACGACTTTGTTCTATTGCTGGCGCAGTCGACACCGGGGCCGTGGACACGGCGTTGCATCAGTCACAGCGATGAAGTACTGCTGGTGGCCGAAGCAGCGCAGCCGCCTGCAGTGCATGCAATCGAGCAGGCATGCCTGACCGAACGTCCGGCACGCAGCGAGGCGGCGGAGATCTTGTTGCTGCTGCACCCGGCTGATTTGGTGACACCGCGCGGCACGCGCGAGTGGCTGGCGCGCCGTCCGGTCACTGCGCACGTCCATGTCCGCCCCGAACTCGAGCGCGATATTGCGCGCCTGGCGCGGCTGCTGGCACGCAAGGCGGTGGGGCTGGTGTTCGCTGGCGGCGGAGCGCGCGGCTTCGCGCACCTGGGTGTCTGGCGTGCTTTGCAGCAGCGAGGTGTGGAAATCGATTGCGTCGGCGGCACCAGCATCGGTGCCGTGTTGGCGGCGCTGGTGGCCGCTGATCCACCGGTCGAAAGAGCGATCGACATCGCGCGCAAGGCGTTCAGCACCAATCCGACCGGCGACTACAACTGGTTGCCGCTGATCTCGCTGATAAAGGGGCGGCGGGTGCAGGCTGCGATCGAAAAGTCGCTGCGTGAACTCGTTGGCGCTCGAATCGCTATTGAGGATCTTTGGAAGACGTACTTTTGCGTCGCGACCAACTACTCGCAGGCGCGCGAGCAGCAGGTGCGCAGTGGCGACCTTGCACGCGCTCTGCTGGCGAGCATCGCGATCCCGGGTGCGCTCCCGCCGGTTGTGCACGACGGGGACCTGCTGTGCGACGGCGGCACGTTCAACAACTTTCCAGTCGATGTGATGCGCGACATGCGCGGCGTCGGCACCGTCATCGGTGTCGATCTCGGCGCGCGCACTCCGCGCCGGCTGGACTTCGACGAGGTGCCTGG
Source organism: Burkholderiaceae bacterium (assembly GCA_041751695.1). GTDB lineage: Bacteria > Pseudomonadota > Gammaproteobacteria > Burkholderiales > Burkholderiaceae_F > JACCZX01. The sequence continues at coordinate 1,051 of JBGSWX010000313.1, forward strand.
CGCCTGGACGCTGCTGTGCGACCGGCTGCGGCCGCGCAGCATGCGGCGCTACCGCCTGCCGTCGTTAACGGCGTACTTGCTGAACGTGACCATTTTGTACAGCACATCGCGCCAGCAGCAGCTGCGTCAGCTGACTGACCTGTACTTCAGCCCGCCGCTGCACAGGATCGGACTGCTGCAATGGTCACGCTTTGACCAGATCGTGACGCAGGGACACGATCATGCAATTGAGGTGCTCGGCGGGCTGAGCACCTCGCAGCGTGTGGCGCTCGGCCTGACAGGCTGACGATCTCGAGTTATTTCGCCTATTCAAGACGCGCCGGCTTTTTCTGTCCAGTCGGCGAAAGCTAACAGGGCGGCTTCGGGTAGCTCGTCGCCGTACATGCGCCGCGCGAACGCGAGCCGCCGTTCGCGGCCGGCCAATGTCTCCGGCAATGAGGAGTCGACAATGATGCACGCTGTGTCGAACATCGAAGAGGCAATCTTCATTCGCTCTTCGGGCGTCAGCCGCTGATAGTGCTGAGCGACCATGCGCTCCATTTCCGGCGATGTATCACTCATTGCGAATCTGGTTCCATAAGTCGCCCACGCCCAACCGGTTTACCCAATCGGAAACGTACTGAACGTCGACCGACGGCCCAAGCAACGCCTTTACATCGCGCCGTTGCAGCTCGGACCGCGTGTCACGCGCCCAAACGAGCTTCGAGAGAATAAGGTCCTCGCGGCTTGCGATCCAGGTCGATACACGTCCCAACTGAACTCGCTGGCGGCGCTCGAATTCCGTGATCCTGTACTCCGAGTCTTGGCGCACGATCATATCTACTTTGATGCCGCTCCCCAGGTGCATCAAGTTGAACAACCGCTGCAGCCTGACGGCAGATCGAACGGCGTCCTCGTCGACGTAGAAATCGTGCGAGAAGAGTGACACGAGTGTCTCGACACGTTGCTCGTCGCATTGAACGACGAAATCCAGATCGCGGGTCATGCGCGGTGTCGCGTAGTGCGCCAACGCAAAGGAACCAGTGAGCATGAACGCGATGCCTGCACCCTCTAGCCTTTCGCTGACAATACTCAAGACTCCAAGCTCAGCGCTCATCACGCTCCAAGAGCGCGATCGACGCACTGGAGCAGTTCTCGCTGCTCTTCATGTGAGGTGCATCGCATTCTGCTGAAGCCGGACCTGTCGCGCTTCACATCGGCATAGATGCCAGATGGGTCATGATGAAAGTGCAGGAACGCTTTTGATTTGAAGTAGAAACATCCGGGAGTCCGTTCGATGAGGCGCTGACGACTGCGTAAGTGCCGGAGCAAGGCATCAATGGGTGCCAGCGCCTCCGCTGTGGCGTGCTTCATGCACCGCTCGCTCAGACGCGCACAATTTTCCCCGGATTCAGAATATCCAGCGGATCGAACGATCGCTTGATGCGCGCCATCAGTTCGAGCGCGTCGTCGCCGTGTTCTTCGCGCAAGAATTCCATCTTGTGCATGCCCACGCCGTGCTCTCCGGTGCAGGTGCCGTCCATCGCCAGCGCGCGTGTGACGATGAGCTGGTTCAGGCGCTCGGCTTCGGCGAGCTCTTCCGGCTTCGACGTGTCGGCCAATATGGCGCAGTGAAAATTGCCGTCGCCGACGTGGCCGAGGATCGGCGCCGGCAGGAATGACTGCTCGGTATCACGCACCGTTTCGGCAATGCACTCGGCGAGCCGCGAGATCGGCACGCACACGTCGGTCGTAAAGCTGCGGCAGCCGGGCTTCAGTTGCAGGCATGCGAAGTAGGCGTTGTGCCGCGCCTCCCACAGGCGGGTGCGATCCTCCGGGCGGGTGGCCCACTCGAATGCCGCAGCGCCGTGCTCGCGCGCAATTTCTTCGACCGCCGTCGCCTGCTCGGCGACGCTCGCGGCCGAGCCGTGAAATTCGAACAGCAGCAGCGGCATCTCGGGCAAACCCAATTTGTCGCGCGCGTTGACGGCCTTGACCGTCAACGCATCGAGCAGCTCGCAGCGCGCGATGGGAATTCCCATCTGGATCGTCGCAATCGTCGTTTGCACCGCGTCTTCCACGGTTGGAAACGAACACGACGCGGCGGAAACGGCCTCGGGCTGCGGGTAAATCCGCAGCGTGATTTCG
>JBGSWX010000314.1:0-3119 GCA_041751695.1 Burkholderiaceae bacterium
GCCCCGCGACTCGATCCATTGGCCCAACACCCTCGCGCCAACGCCGCTTGGAGTTCCACCAGCCATGCACGCAGCCGCGCCAAAGCGCCGCCCATCGCGCTCGACCTCGCACGCGTTGCCTGCCGGTGGCGTTGAAACTTACACTGCCCACTCCACCGCGACGCCGGCGGTTCAGTCCAACGAGGTTTATCCGACGCTACGCACCGCCGCGCCTTCGATCAGCTTCGTTTGGGCGTCGGATAAACGCTATTCGTTAGGCCGCACGAAAACCACTTCGCTGCGGCCTCCATGCCTACGATCCTCAGCTCGGAGGACTCTCATGCCAATACGCATCATTCAACTCGGTTCGCCTCGGCAGCCAGACGAAGGCACCCGAATCGGGACCGTCCGGCGCCCACCCAGGGGTGTTCTGAAGACTGAGTTCTCCAGCCAGAACTGGTACGACGTCTGGTTTCCAAACCTGGCACCGAGCTTGGACGTCATGAAGCTCGGCCATTCCGTCTCGTCCGAGGCGGATTGGTCCGCCTACGCGCGCAAGTACAAGGCTGAAATGGCTGTTCCAGAGGCCAAGCACGGCATCAACCTGTTGGCCGTGCTGTCTCACACGACCAACTTCTCCGTTGGCTGCTACTGCGAGGAGGAAAGTCGGTGCCATCGTTCGCTGCTTCGGGGCCTTCTCGCAGAGGCAGGCGCCAAGTTCGCAAATCCGGCGGCGCCAAGTGCTGCCTCTTAAGAAACTCGTTCCGAGCGGTTGGCGGCCCGTGAGGTTTTCAGGCCGGTTGTTCAGCGGGGACCATCTTCATGCCGAGCTTGGCGGCGCGCTGCGACAGCGCCCGCAGCACGCGCTCTCGGTAGCGCTGCTCGTAGTAGTCCTGGCCTTGGTCGGTGTACTCCTCGCCCTTGGTGAGGATGATCGTGTAGATCAGGCGCGCGAGTTTGTGGGCGGCGGCGGTCACGGCTTTCGGTTTGTCCATGCGTGAGCACAAGCGCCTGAAGTACGCACTCAGCGCCGACTTGCTGCTGCGCAGCGCCGCCGCGGCCAGACGCAGGGCCTGGGCGGCGCGGTTGACGACGCGCTGGGTCTTGCCGCTCATCAGCTTGCCGCCAGTGATCTTGGTGCCCGGACACAGGCAGAGCCAGGAGGTGAAGTGCTTGACGGTGGCAAAGCGTGACATGTCGGTGCCGATCTCCGAGATCACGGCCAGGGCGGTGGTCACGTCGATGCCGTCGATGCGCGTGAGGTCCACGCCGCACATCCGGAACAACTGCGCGCGCAGGTCGAACTTCGGCGCATTACGCGCGCGACCGCGCTTCTTGCCCTTGGCCGGATCGCCGTCGTGAACTTGCAGGCTTTGCAGTTGCAGTTCGATCTCGCGGTCGCACTCGGCCAGCTGCGTGCCGACGAAGTCGAACGCATCCAGTGCCTGCTCGAGCGCGAACAGGTGCTCGGCGCGCCAGTTGCCCTGCAGGCTCTTGGCGATCTCATCGGCGCTGGCACGTGCTGCACGTGGCGCGCCTGGCTGCGCAGCAGCGTGCCGCGTTGGCGATACAGCGCGCAGCACGCAAACCTGCTCGGCCGGGCGGAACGCGCCGCGCAGCAGCCCGTAGGTCATCAGCTGCTGCAGCCACTGGCAGTCGAGCACGTCGGACTTGCGCCCCGAGACATTCTTGACGTGGCGCGCGTTGACCAGCAGCACCGTGAAGCGGCGCGACTCCAGCAGCTCGAACAGCGCGATCCAGTACACGCCGGTGGATTCCATCGCGACGGTGTCGACGCCGCAGGCGGCGAGCCAATCGGCCAGCGCGTTGAGGTCGGCCGTGAAGCTGCGAAACTCGCGCACCGGCTCGTCATCGCGATCCGGCGGCACGGCCACGAAGTGCGACGCGCTGCCGATGTCGATGCCGGCGGCATCCAGGTGGGTGATCGTCAGGGCCTGCCGGGACTTGCCCGGTTTGAGGCTGAGGGTGCGGTTGCGTTGCGCCAAGGGCTGCTCCATCATCCGTTGCGGAATGCGGCGCCGCATCGGTACGTCGTCTTGCTCACTCTCTTAAACGGGATATCGGCGCAGCGGCTGCACACCGCCAGGCCGATTCACCAATGTCGATGACGTCACCCAGGACCACGCTAACCCGCGGGCAGTACGCACCACTGCTACATCGGTCTTCCGCGGCGCCGCTTTCTACCTTGCCACAACGTCGAGCCGCAGAGTTCTTCGGCGCGATTTGCGGCAGCGGGCCGATTACTTCGCTAACCCTTCCGTCGAGCGGACACACAACGGCGGGCGGCGATTGCTTGTTCCTCCACCCTCAGAGGCGCCGTTGCGTGCCGCTCACGTCAAACGTTGGGCGTCACAGTACACAACGCCTGACACACGAAGTACCATCTGCACATGCGAGTCACTACTGGAACCGTTGTCTCGGGTAAGGTGATCTTGGACGATCCGTCGCTCGTCGACGGAACGGACGTTTTGGTCGTTACGCGCGAGCGTGAGCAAGAGGTCCGACTCTCGCCTGAAGAATTGGCCGCGCTTGAGGCCGGTATCGCCGAAGCCGATCGGGGTGAAACGATCTCTGGTGAAGAGTTGTTTGCGCGGCTACGTCGCTACGAATAACGGTGCCTCTCGAGCTCCACATATCTCGCCGCGCCGCGCGCGAGATTGAACGCATAGTCCAGTGGTGGGCGGCAAACAGGCCTGCCGCTCCAGGTGCCGTCCGCAAGGATCTTCGAATCGCTCTCGATCTGCTGCTCATGCAGCCGGAAGTCGGCACCACCGTTGAAGAGGCCAGCTCGCCAGGAGTACGGCGCTTTCACGTCGAACGAATTCGCTACTGGGTCTACTACCGGGTCAGGCAGAACCGACTCGAAGTCGTGTCCGTTTGGCATTCCAGTCGGGGCAGCAGCCCAGCCTTGTAGCGGCATGACGCCCACCCGTCGGTCAAGCGGACACACAACGGCGGGCCACATCGGCGCGCTCCATCATCGTCCTTTGCGCCGTTGTGCGCCGCTTACCTCCAACGTTATGCGTCAGTGCTTGTTCATGCGCGAGCGCTCATCGGGTGTGGCATCGCCGCGGCTCGGCGGTCGCGGACGCATCGCCATTCGCCATCGCTGCGCTCGC
>JBGSWX010000315.1:0-1579 GCA_041751695.1 Burkholderiaceae bacterium
CCGAGCTGCGCAGCCGCCTGCGCGAGCGCTTTACGTGCATCCCGCAGGAGATCTACGGCACCGCCGAAGGCCTGATCAACATGACGCGACTCGACGATCCTGACGAGCTGCTGCTGCACAGCTCCGGCGCGCCGGTCTGCGAGGCCGACGAGATACGCGTGGTCGACGACGACGGCCGCGATGTGCCCGACGGCACGCCGGGCGAACTGATCACGCGCGGCCCCTACACCATCCGCGGCTACTACAACGCGCCCGACAAGAACGCCGAAGCCTTCACGCCGGACGGCTACTACCGCATGGGCGATCTGGTGCGCAAGATCGGGCGCCATGTCTACGCCGAAGGACGCAAGAAGGATCTGATCAACCGCGGCGGCGAAAAGATCAGTTGCGACGAGATCGAAAGCCTGATCTTCGCGCACCCGAAAGTGAAGGCGGTCACGCTGGTCGCGATGCCCGACCCCGTGTTCGGCGAGAAAGCCTGCGCCTTCGTCATCACGCACCCCGGCCAGGCGCTCTCGTTCGACGAGTTGATCGGCTTTCTGCGCGCGCAACAGATCGCGAGTTTCAAGCTGCCCGAGCGGCTCGAAATCGTTGCCGAATTTCCGGTGAGCCCGGTCGGCAAGATCCTGAAGCGGCAATTGCGCGATTCGATTGCCGCGAAGCTCGACGCGGAGCGCAAGGCGACATGAAAACCTTGATCGTCGGCGCCGGCCCCGCCGGGCTGTACCTGGCGTTTTTGTTGAAGCGGCAGGATGCTCGCGCGCAGATCCGCATCGTCGAGCAGAACCCGGCGGACTCGACCTTCGGCTTCGGCGTCGTGTTCTCCGAGCGCGCGCTCGACTTCCTGCGCGACGATGATCCCGATACCCATAGCCTGCTGCTGCCGACGATGGAGCGTTGGCCGGACCTCACGCTGATCCATCGCGGCGAGCGCGTGACGATCGACGGCGTCGGCTTCGCCGCGGTGGGTCGCCTGCAGTTGCTGCGCTTGATGCAGCAACGAGCGCTGACGCAGGGCATCACGCCCGAGTACCTGCGCACCCTCACGAACGAAACCGAACTCGACGGATTCGATCTCGTGGTCGCGGCGGATGGTGCGAACTCGTTCGTGCGCCGTTGCGGCGAGCCGCAGTTCGGCACCACCGTCGTCCCGCTTTCCAACAAGTTCGTGTGGTACGGAACGACCAAGCGCTTCGAAACTTTGAGCCAAACTTTTGTTGCGACCGACATCGGCACGTTCAACGCGCACCACTACCGCTACTCGGCGCAGATGAGCACCTTCATCGTCGAGGCGGATGCAGCGACGTGGCAACGAGCGGGCTTCGAGCGCATGAGCGAGAGCGAGACGAAGGCAGTATGCGAGCGCGTGTTCGCCGCAACGCTCGAAGGCGAGCCGCTGGTTGCCAACAAGTCGATCTGGCGAAACTTCCCGAAGATCAGCAATGAATGTTGGGCCGTCGGCAACCGCGTGCTGGTCGGTGATGCGCTACGCACCGCGCACTTTTCGATCGGCTCGGGCACCCGCCTCGCGTTCGAGGACGTGATCGCGCTGGCCAACGCGCTGCGCGAGCAGCCCGGC
>JBGSWX010000316.1:0-1593 GCA_041751695.1 Burkholderiaceae bacterium
GTGATGGTCGTCTACGGGCAGAACGGCGAGATGTTGCGTCCGGAGAATGGCTACCCGCTGCGGCTGCTCGTTCCCGGCGTGCAAGGGGTGTCGAGTGTGAAGTGGCTGCGCCGGCTCGAAGTCGGCGACAAGCCGTGGAACACGCGTGAAGAGTCGCTGCACTACATCGACCTGTTGCCCGACGGCACGCATCGGCAGTACTCGGGCGTGCAGGAAGTCAAATCGGTGATCACGATGCCGTCGGGCGGGCAGAAGCTGGTCGGAAAGGGCTACTACGAGATCACCGGCCTCGCATGGTCGGGCCGCGGCAAGGTCAAACGTGTCGACGTCTCGGTTGATGGCGGACGCAACTGGCAGCCGGCGCGCTTGCAGGAGCCGGTGCTGACGAAATCGCTGACCCGCTTCCGCCTTGATTGGAATTGGGATGGCGCGCCCGCGCTGCTGCAAAGCCGCGCCGTCGACAAAACCGGCCATGTGCAGCCGACCATCAATCAACTGCGAGCGGTGCGCGGCGTGCGTTCGATCTATCACAACAACGCGCAGCAGACATGGCGCGTGCAGCCCGACGGCGAAGTGTGGAATGTTCAATTGGCGTAGCGCACTGGCATTTGTGCTGATCGCAGCGGCGTTGCCCGCCGAAGCGCAGCAAGCGCCGCGCTACGGACTCGGGCGAGCGCCGACGCCGCAGGAAATCGCGGCGTGGGACATCGATGTGCGGCCCGACGGTCACGGATTGAAGAAGGGCAAAGGCACGGTGGCGCAGGGTCAGAAAATTTACGACGCGCAGTGTGCGAGCTGTCATGGCACGTTCGGCGAGAGCAATCGCTACATGCCTGTGGCCGGCGGTGTGCACAAGGACGACTTGAAAACGGGCCGCGCCGCTGCGCTGCGCGACGCCGCCGGCATTCGCACGCTGGGCACCAAGCTCAATTACGCATCGACGCTGTGGGATTACATCTATCGCGCGATGCCGTGGACCAATCCGCAGTCGCTGACGATCGATGAAACGTATGCGGTGACCGCGTATGTGCTGCACCTGAATGAAATCGTGCCGGCCATCTTCGAGCTCGATGACAAGACGCTGCTCGCTCTACGGATGCCGAATCGCAATGGGCTGACGACGGCGCACGGTTTGGGCAGCGTCAAGGGCAAGCCCGACGCGCAGGGCACGCTGTGCATGAAGGATTGCGTTAACGACGTCAAGATTGCCTCCGAGATGCCCGAATTTGCCCGCAATCAGAATGGCAATCTGGCGCAACAGAAGCGGCCGCTCGGTCCGATGCGCGGCATCGACACCGCGCGCTACGACGCCGGCAAACCGGGCGCCGTGCTCACGGCAACTTCATCTTCGGCCGCGCCCGATCCGAAGGATCTGCTGACGCGCAACGCGTGCGTGGCGTGCCACGGCTTGACCACCAAGATCGTGGGTCCGGGCTTCAATGAGATCGCGAGCAAGTATCACGGTCGTGCCGATGCAGAGGCGTATCTGGCGAAAAAGGTCAGGGAAGGTGGGCAGGGCGTGTGGGGCGCCATCCCGATGCCGCCGCAGGCGGCGGTCAGCGAAAGCGATGCCGGCGTGATTGCGCGCTGGTT
>JBGSWX010000317.1:0-1738 GCA_041751695.1 Burkholderiaceae bacterium
AGAGAGCCATGAGCACGGCCGCTCCGCTCTGCGCGCGCTTTGACAAGCGTTTTCTCATGCGCCCACCAGGAACACGCGCCTAAATGTTTTGCCGTCGGTGCGCAGCAGCGTGACTTCGACACCGGGCGCTGCTTCACGCGCTTGTGGTGGCACACCCGGTGGACGCGGGGCAGACGTCGGCTGCGAAGCGTCCGAATCGAACGGCGATACCCAGCCCGTCGGAACCTGCCACACGCGCACGCTCATCGATTGCACCTTGCCGAGCAGGCGCGCGGTCTCGAAGCTCTCTGCTTCGGTGCGGCCGAACGCCGGCAGCGGCGGCGTGGCCTGCCGCATCAGCGTGCCGTCGACAACGCGATAGAACACGGTCTGCACTTCGGTGGCACGATTGGCCGTCGGGCTGGCAACGCGCGCCAGTTCGATTACCTGCGCACCGTCGATCACGCGAATGTTCAGCGGTGACACGGTCAAGCCGATAAACGCCGGATTCGTGACCTGCGTCAGGTCGCGCTCCATCTGTCCGAACGCAGTGAGCAGCGAGCGCACTTCGTCGACCTCGGGCTCGAGTCGCTCACGCGTTTGCACCAGCGAGTCGAGCCCGCGCCAGGCGATCATCGACACGATCGACAGCACGGTGATCGCCACCAGCAATTCGAGCAGCGTGAATCCGCGCGCGATGATGGGGGTGTGGCGGTTGCTCATCGCTATTGATTGGTCGGCATCACGGTCATCAACTCGGCGAGTTGGCGCCGGTTGCCATCCTCGTCGCTGCGGAACACGCGCACTTCGACTCGGCGGAAAAACGGATTCGGAGTCGGCTTGACAGCTTGCGAACAGACGAAGCTCACGCCGCCCTGGTCGCAGGCGATGACGCTGTCGCCGGGCTCGAGGCGTTCGCGCCCGAGGCGCAACTCGAGCAGGCGATTCTCTGCGGTCAGCACCGCCAGCAGTTTTTGCCGCGTGTATTCGGCCGTCGAGGTCAGCGACATCGCGCCGCGCATCGACGCCGCCAATGCCACGCCGATGATCACCAGCGCGACCAGCACTTCGAGCAACGTGAAGCCCCGCTTTTGCTTGACCTGTTGCATCACTTGGCCGATACCTGTTCGACAGCCAGGAGTGCGCGGCCGGTTTCGTCGAAATCGACGCGCACCGATCCGTCTTCGCTCGTCAATTCGAGCCGCCAGCGCGGCTGAATCCATTCGCGCGCAATCGCGACACGCACCGGCGGTGCGCCCGGGCCGAGTAGCACTTGCGCCGGCTGCGGCCCGCCGTTGTCGAGCACGGCGAGGCGAGTCAGCGGCGTTTCCCATTGTCGCTCGCGCAACAGATCGTCGCCGCTCAGCAGGCGCCGCTCGCCGCCGGCTTCGGTTACGAAGCGATAGCCACGCAGGTCGGCCTCCCACACGATCGGCTGCTGGCGAATGCGCGACTCGTCGGCCGCAATCCCCATCAACTGCCCGACGCGCTGCGCTTCGCGCTGCAGCTGCTGGCGCGGATCGGGCGCAATGTTGATCGTGACGAGTGATACCAGAATGCCGGCGAGCACGATGACGACCATCAGCTCGAGCAATGTAAAACCGGCAGCGTGGCGTATACGTTCGTTCATGCACTTGTCCTCGTGAAATTGCCTGGCTCCGCCAGCGATTTCACGCTAATTAATTTCGACAAAAGTAGGGGTGCACTCTTGTCGGCGCATCTAAAGCTGCCATGAGCCGATGTCCGCGTCCGGAGTGCT
>JBGSWX010000318.1:0-18888 GCA_041751695.1 Burkholderiaceae bacterium
ATTCGCCACGAGATCGAAGCCGAAGGCGCGCGCCTGATGAACGAAACGCACAACATGCTGACGCCGGACGCGCGCATGTCGCTGCTGCGCATGCGGCTCGTCGACAAGATGGAAGGCATCATCCGCGAGAGCGTCAAGCCGATGGAGCGCATCGAAGGCATCAAGATCCTGCACGTCGATGGACTCGGTGGCAGCGGCGGTCATGCCAATGGCGACATGGGCGCCGGCCTGGCGGACAGTGTTGTCAACAGCGCATTGCGCTTCCGCGCGCAGGCACCGCTGGTGGATCAGTTGCTAAGAGAGATCGGCGTGCACGGCGGTGACCTCGGCCAGATCGCGCAGAGCATGGGCAAGACCGCGCTGCCGAGCGGAAGCAAGGGCGGCGGCGAGTGACGCGAATCGAGAATAGAACATGATTCGCGTTTACACATCGAGTGTCATCGATGCGCCGGCCGACGCGGTGTGGCAACAGGTGCGCGACTTCAACGGCTTACCAAACTGGCATCCGGGTATCGCCGAATCCCGCATCGAGACCGGCGCGTCGCCCGACCGCGTTGGCTGCGTGCGCAACTTCCGCACCCGCGACGGTGGCATCATCCGCGAACAACTGTTGACGCTGTCGGACTTCGAATACGAATGCACGTACTCGATTCTCGAATCGCCGATGGGCGTCGATAACTACATCGCCACGTTGAAGCTCACGCCGGTCACCGACGGCAATCGCACCTTCGCCGAATGGAGCGCCGAGTTCGACTGCGCTCCAGGCCGCGAGCGCGAGCTGACGCAGCTGATCGGCCACGATGTTTTCCAGGGCGGCTTTGACGCGCTGAAGCAGCGCTTCCTGAAGGCCGCAGCGTAAGACGCGCATGTCGTTACAGCGTGTCACCCGGTCGACGGTGATCGACCACCGGATCGAACGCGTGTGGCCGATACTGCGCGACTTCAACTCGCACGCGCATTGGCATCCGGTCGTCGCCGAGAGCCACATCGAGGATGGACGGTTGCCCGATCAAGTCGGATGCGTACGCAACTTCCGTTTGCAGGACGGCGCGCACCTGCGCGAGCAGTTGCTCACGCTATGCGACCGCAACTGGATTTCGACCTACTGCATTCTCGATGCGACGATTCCCCTGCACCGCTACGTCGCCAGCGTGCGCTTGAAGCGTGTCACCGATGGTGATCGCACGTTCTGGCACTGGGAGTCGACGTTTGCAACGCCGCCCGGTCGCGAACGCGAGTTGACGGAGCAGGTCGGGCGCAATGTTTATGAGGCCGGCTTCGAGGCGCTTGGCAAATACCTGGATGACATGCGACAGGAACGATGAGCGACGAGCGTCGAACGAATGCCTTGGATCCTCGCATGACACCGAGCGAGATCGTGCGCCACCTCGACCAGTATGTCATCGGTCAGGACGAGGCCAAAAAGACGTTAGCTGTTGCCGTCTACGCGCATTACCAGAAGCTCGCTTTGTCGCGCCATGAAGGACTCGAGATCACCAAGAGCAACGTGCTGCTGGTGGGCCCGACGGGCACCGGCAAGACGCTGCTGTGCGAATCGCTCGCGCGCTTGCTGAAGGTTCCGTTCGTGACTGCCGACGCCACCTCGCTGGCGCAGTCGCGCTACGTCAACGATGAGATCCAGGCCATTCTCGAGCGCCTGCATGACAAGGCCGAAGGCGAGGTGGCGCGAACCCAGCATGGCATCGTGTTCATCGACGAGATCGACAAACTGAAATCGGCCTCGGCCGCCTCGGATCGCGGACCGTCAGGCGAAAGCGTGCAGCATGCGTTGCTGAAGATCATGGAAGGCGCGCCGGTGCGCTTGGGGAGCGGCGAGTACCTGGACACGACGCACGTTCTGTTCATCTGTGGCGGCGCGTTCGTCGGCCTCAACGCCATCATGTCAAACAACCAGGGGTTCGGCTTCGTCTCCACGTCCGAAGAACACAATCGGCGGATGATCGAGCGGCTCAACGAACGCGTGAAACCGACCGATCTCGTCGAATTCGGCCTGATCCCGGAATTCAGCGGGCGACTGGCCACCGTTGCGCGACTGCGCGACCTGTCGCGCGACATGCTGGTCCGGATCATGAGCGAACCGCGCAACTGCATCTACCGGCAGTTCCAGGCCATCCTCAAGGCTCGGGGTGTCGAGCTCGTCGTCGCACAGCGCGCGTTCGAGGAAATTGCCGACCTGGCCATCGAGTACAAGTCGGGCGCGCGCAGTCTGCGCGGGCTGTTCGAAGAACTGATCGCGCCCGTGCTGTACGCCGTTCCCGATCACCCGGAAGTCAGGCGCGTCGAACTGTCGTCGATCTTCACCGAGCCGCGCTACCTGCGCGCGGGTTGACGGCTCAAGTTACCAGGAGGTGCCAAGCAATGAGTATTACGCGACACGATCAGAGCGCCATTCTTTCGCAGGCTGTCCAGCACGGCGACACCGTTTACCTGGCGGGCATCTTGGCGAAAGACCTGAACAAGGACGTCAAGGGTCAGACCACGGAGATCCTCGACGAGATCGAGCGCCTGCTCGCCAAGTGCGGCTCGAGCAAGTCCAAGATCATCCAGTGCCATATCTGGGTGGCCGACATCCGACATCGCGCGCCGATGAACGAGGTGTGGACCGAGTGGGTCGACAAGAACAACCTCCCGGCGCGCGCCTGCGTCGAGGCCAAGCTCGCCGATCCGAAGGCCTTGGTCGAGATCATGGTGATCGCCGGCAGATAGAGTCGCTGAGATGGCTCGGTCAGCGCACACGCGCGGCACGCGACGGCGTGCGTGCCGAGACCGCGACTCTATTGGCTCGCACGCCATTTTCGCTCGGCGTCATCCCAGGCAGCGAGCGGCTGCAGATCCGGCACCCAGGCAAGACCCGTCTTACCATCGGAAGAGATCGCTTCCGGCGTTACGACGACATCGACCAGCGCCGGGCGGTTCGCAAAGGCGCGGTCGAGCGCCGCCGATAACTCTTCCGGCTTCTCAACACGCTCCCCGTGCATGCCGAAGGCGCGAGCCATCGCTGCGTGGTCGGAAAATTGCAGCTTAGTGCCCACGACTTTCCCGTGCGTGACAGTCTGGTCGTGTACTTCGATCTGCCACGCGCCGTTGTTGGCCACGACAATCACGACCGGCGCCTTGTGGCGGACAGCCGTGTCGATCTCGATGGCATTGAACCCGAATGCCCCATCACCGGTGGCGACCACCACCGTACGCTCCGGAAACACCAGGCTGGCGGCGATACCGTAGGGGACACCGACGCCGATGCAGCCAAACGGACCCGGATCCAGCATGGTCGGCGCCGACAAACCTACGCGCCCGAACGCGAGGAAATCCCCGCCGTCATTGATCACGATCGCGTCGTCGCCCAACCTGTCCTGGATTGCTGCCAGCACCTTGTTCGGATGCAACCGTCCGTCGCTGCCTTCGGCCGTAATTGCCATCGAGCCGCGCAGCTTGGTGACCCGCTCCTCATGGCTCTTGCGGAGCTTTGTGGCCCAGGCCTGGTCAACGGCCGATCGTCGATTTCCAGCGGCCGCGATGATCGCTTTCAGCGCTGCCCGGGGGGAGGCTTGAACTTCGACCGCCCCGCGCCGGTTATCACGAAGTTCGCCCGGAACGTCGCCGATGCGAACGAACTTCGCTGCGCCGAAAACAGCGGGCGAGCCGAAAGCGAGTTGAAAGTCGAGCCGTCGTCCGATGGTCAGGACGATATCGGCATCACTCATCACGGCCCCGCGCATTGCCGCCACCACTGCCGGATGCGACTCCGGGACAAGGCCTCGGCTTTCACCGGTGTCGAGGTAGACAGCTTGCAGCTTGTCGAGCAGCTGCACCAGTTCGCTGCCCGCGCCCCTCGCTCCGCGCCCTGAGATCACCACCACACGGCGCGCGGACCACAGCATGTTGACGGCACGGTCCACCGAGGCAGGATCGGGAAGAATCTCGGCGCGAGGCTTGGCTGCGATGTGCTCATCGAGTTGCAGCGCCCTTGGAATTTCGGCGCGCAACGTGTCAGTTGGAAAGTCTAAATAGGCGGGGCCCGGCTCTCCGCACTGGCCAAGAGCTCGAGCGATCGCCTCGTCCAGCTCGGCCAGCACCAGGGACGGTTCGCGCACGGTGCGCGCATAACGTGTGATGCTGCTCAGTAGCAGCGTGTGATCGATATCCTGCAAGCCGCCGCGATTCTCCTGCGGGCGCGGCGGAGTGCCCGATAGGATGAGCACAGGCGCGCGCGAGATATGGGCGTTGGCAATGCCGGTCATGGCGTTGGTTACGCCCGGGCCGGCCGTGACCAGGGCGACACCCATCTGCCCGGTCAGCTCCGCATGCGCCTGAGCCATGTGAACGGCCGCGCGCTCGTCTCGCACGTCAATGATGCGGATCCCCTCGGCGTCCAGCCGCATCCAGATCGGCATGATGTGGCCGCCGCACAGCGCAAAAACTCTTTCAACGCCGCGCGCTTTCAGGACGCGGGCAATGCACGCGGCTACGCTGTCGGAAGAAAGCGTCATCATGATGGGCATATTAACCAGACCCCCAATCTGCCGCTTCGCGGCAGCCCCCCGAGGGGGGCAAGAAAACTTGGGAGCGGCCCGGCGTTTTCTTGCAGGCCGCGCAACTATGGCGAAGGAGTTGGCATGACGCCGCTGCTCTCGATGGGTGAGACTTTATCGGTCAATGCGTCCATCTATCCCGACAAAATCGGCGCGCGCGATCTGCGCCGGTCGATGACGTTTCGCGAATGGAACCGGCGCTCGTGTCGTTTAGCGAATGCGTTGCAGGGGCTCGGCCTCGCCAAGGGCGATCGCGTTGCCGTGCTTGCCTACAACTGCGTCGAGTGGCTGGAGATCTACGCGGCGTGCGCCAAGGCCGGTCTGATTGCGGTTCCGATCAACTTCCGTCTTCTTGGCGAAGATATTCTCTACATTCTTGAGGACTGCACCGCGCGCGCGTTCATCGTGCAGGATGCGCTGCTTGCGAGCCTGGAAAGCATTCGCTCCCGGCTGGCGATCTCCGAGAAGAATCTCGTCCTGCTCGGCAGTAGCAACGTGCCGAGCGCCCTCATACGCTACGAAGATCTCTTGGCGCGCGCCGGCGACTCCGAACCCGGCATCGCCGTCAAGCCCGATGACACATGGGTTCTGATGTACACGTCGGGCACGACCGGCAAGCCAAAGGGCGCGATGCGCAGCCATGGAAGCCATGCGCTGCTCAACTACGCGACGCTGCTCGACATGCAGTTCGACCGTGACGACACGTGTCTGCTCGTAATGCCGATGTGCCACGCGAACTCGGTGAACTTCGCGTCGGCGTTTGCATACGTGGGTGCGACATGCTGTGTTTACGATGTCAAAAGCTTCGACCCTGGCCATCTGCTGCAAACACTGTCGGAGACGCGAGCCACGTTCACATCGCTCGTGCCGACGCACTACATCATGATGCTCGGGCTGCCTCAGAAGCAGAAGGATCGACATAAGGTCGACAGCGTGCGGAAGCTTCTGGTCTCATCGGCGCCAGCACGGCGAGACACGAAGCTGGCAATCATGGAGACCTTCAGGAATTCGCAGTTGCTTGAGCTGTACGGTTCGACTGAACAGGGCTGGGCAACGCTGCTGAGGCCGAGCGAACAACTGACAAAGCTTGGCTCGGTCGGTCGCGAATACACGGGTTCCGGGCGCATCAGGCTGTTGGATGAAGAAGGATGCGAGGTGCCCGAAGGCGAGATCGGCGAACTCTACTCGCGCACGCCGTGGTGCTTTCAGGGTTATTGGAACCTGCCGGAAAAAACAGCAGAGGCGTTTCGCGGTCCGTATCTTTCGGTCGGCGACATGGCGCGCCGCGATGGGGACGGCTTCTACACGCTAGTCGACCGCAAGAACAACTTGATCATTTCGGGAGGAGAGAATGTTTACCCCTCCGAAGTCGAAAACACTCTAGGTGCTCATCCGAAGATTCGCGACGTGGCGGTGGTGGGCCGGCCCGACGAAAAATGGGGCGAAGCTGTGCATGCTGTCATTGTGCTGCGCGATTCGGAGAGTGCGACCGAGAGCGAACTCATGCAATGGTGCGCGAGCCGGCTGGCCGGGTACAAGCGGCCAAAGTCGTTCTCCTTCATCGCGGACGCGGAGATGCCGAGAACCGCGACCGGCAAGATCGTGCATCGCGTGCTGAAGAACCGTCTCCGAGCAACATCCTCTTGACATGCACCAGGCTAGTAGGACTTCGGCTGGCCAAGAACCTTCTCTGCAATAAAACAGAGAATCAGTTGCTCGCTAATGGGCGCGATACGGTTGATGAGCACCTCGCGAAGCAATCGCTCTACGTGGAATTCCTTGGCGTAGCCCATCCCTCCGTGTGTCAGCACTGCCTGCAGACACGCCTGATATCCCGCACGCCCACCTAACAGTTTGGCGCCGTTAGCCTCTGCCGCGCATGGCTGCCCGGCGTCATAGAGATCCGCAGCCCTAGAGGCCATCAGTAGAGCAGCTTCAAGGTTAAGCCAGCACTCGGCGAGTGGATGCTGGATCGCTTGATTCGCTCCGATCGGTCGACCGAACACTACGCGCTCGCGAGCGTATTGCGCGGCGCGCTGAACTGCATCCTGGCCGATGCCGATTGCTTCGACAGCGATGAGTATGCGTTCAGGGTTCAGGCTATCGAGTAAGTAATGAAAGCCACGACCCTCATCACCGATGCGATCCTCGTCGGGCACGAACAAGTCGTCGATAAAAACAGCATTGGAATCGACGGCCGCGCGACCGTGTTTCGGGATGCGCCGAACTTCGACCTTTGTGCGGTCCAAGTCCGTGTATAGAAGCGTCATGCCGTCGGTGGACTTGGCGGACGCCGACTTGGAAGCAGTACGAACAAGAATGAGAATCTTGTTTGCGACTTGCGCAGTCGAGGTCCACATCTTCCGGCCAGTGACGCGGTAACCGCCCGCCACTTTCGTAGCAAACGTCGTGATGTTCGTCGTGTCCAACCCTGCGTCTGGCTCGGTCACCCCGAAACAGACTTGATCCTCGCCTTTTATGAGCGGCGGTATCCAGCGGGTTTGTTGCTCAGGACTGCCGTGCACGACCATTGCGTGCGGTCCGAACATGTTGATGTGAATTGAAGACGCCGCCGCCATTGCACCGCCATGGCAGGCGATCGTATGCATAGCAATGGCAGCTTCAGTTACCCCGAGGCCGGCACCGCCGTGGCGCTCCGGCATCGTTATCCCGAGCCAGCCACCTTCGGCCATCGCCTGATGAAACTCCCGCGGAAAGCGCTCTTCCCTTTCACAGCCCGCCCAATAATCGTCGCCAAAGCGCCGGCAGATTGCGGCAACACTGTCGCGGATCGCGCGCCGCTCTTCAGTAAGATCGAACATGACTAATTCTCTTAACGTAATGCCTGCAATCGCATTGATGCTTAAGCTGCCGCCGCTCATGCGCACTGAAAAATGTCACAACGCTTTGATGTTCTCGTAATTGGCTGCGGAATTGCTGGTCTGAGTGCCGCGCGGGAGTGCCTACGCAACGGCATGACCACAGCCACCTTGGAATCATTCTTTGCGGGCGGGCTTGTTCTTAACGTCAATCACCTCGACGGCGAAATTCAAGGTTCGGGGATCGATCTTGCCACGCAGCTCATGAGTGAGATCGGCGACTTGGGCGGCCGAAACATTTCCGGTGCTGCTTGTTCCATGCGGACCGACGACGGCGGGGTGGTTGTCTCGAGCGAAGCCGAAGAGCTCCACGCGCGGGCGGTCATCGTTGCATCCGGCGCGAAGATCAAGCGGCTAGGCATTCCGGGTGAAGCCGAACTTGAAGGGCAGGGAGTTTCGCAATGCGCTGACTGCGACGGACCGCTCTTTCAGGGACAGGACGTGGGGGTTGTCGGCGGCGGCGATTCGGCACTGCAGGAAGCGCTTGCACTGTCGCACTACGCGCGGCAGGTTCACCTGCTGCACCGAGGCGCGGATTTCCGGGCGCGTGCGAATTACGTTGACGCTGTCACTGCCGAGCCCAAGATCAAGGTGCACTTGCGCACAGTCGCTGAGGCAGTACTTGGAAATGAAAGTGTCCGTGCTGTGCGAGCGAAGGAGCTCGACACCGGTAGGAGCCATGAGATCCCGTGCACGGGATTCTTTGCGTACGTGGGCTTGGAGCCGGCGTGCAGCTTTGTTCCAGAAGCCGCTGTCCGAGATGCGAACGGATTCCTCGTCACCGACGCCGGCATGCGCACTTCGCTGCCGGGGGTCTATGCGGCCGGCGCGGTGCGTTCCGGCTCTGGCGGACTTCTTTGCCATGCGATCGCTGATGGAATTGCAGCGGCGAAATCTGCAGAGTCGCAGCGGGCCGACGCTACTCGGGCTTGATGCCCGCGGCGCGCACGACCTCCTTGTATCGCGCCGCATCCTTCTTGATCCGGATCAGGAATTCTTGCGAGGAAGCCCCCACCGCTTCATAACCTACGTCCGCGAAGCGCGAGCGCACATCCGGTAGTTGCAGCGTCTGGCGGACTTCTTGGTCCAGCTTGTCGACGATGGCTGGTGGCGTTCCTTTGGGAGCGAATAGACCAATCCATAATGTCGCGTCAACGTCACCGACGCCGAGTTCTGCCGTCGTTGCCCAATCGGGCCGAAATGACGCGCGCTTGGCGGTCGTAACCGCAAGTACCTTGACGCGCCCTGACTGCAGATGGGGTATGACTCCGGGAATGGACGAAACACCGAACGGAACGTCGCCCGCGGCAACCGCCATCGCCGCAGCCGCACCACCCTTGAACGGGACGTGGTTGAGCTTGATGCCCGCCGCTTGCGACAGCCACTCCGCTGCCAAGTGGTTCAACGACCCGATGCCCGCCGATGAATAGGCGATGCTATCTGGCTTGGCTTTCGCAGCCGCTACGAATTCGCGCAACGTGCTAAACGGAGCTTGGCTGTTAACGAAGTAGACCATGGGGCCGTCGCCGACCAAGGTGATCGGCACGAAATCGCGCTCGAGCTCGTAGGGAACATTAGCGAATAGCGCCGGATTGATCGCAAACTCACCGACGTGTGCCATGAAGAGCGAGTAACCGTCAGGCGGCGATTTGGCGACATTGGTGGCCGCGATAAATCCATTGCCCCCGGGCCGGTTATCAACGACAAATTGCCAACCAAGCCGCTCAGTCATTTTTGTCGCAAGCAGTCGCGCACCAACGTCTACGCCGCCACCAGGCGGAAAGGGCACGACGATGCGGATCGGCTTTGACGGAAATTCTTGCGCTGGGGCACCACCACCCCAAACAAGCAGTGCACTAGCAAGAAGCAAAGCAAGGATCGACTTCATGGCTACCTCTCTTGTGTGTTTGCCGGGCGGCGTCACGCCCGCGCATGAACCTTAGATTGAGCGCCCGATACGCTGGCAACCGTACCGGCACTTTCACCGAGCACGGCCTGGTTGTGCTGGCCGAGCGTCGGCGGTGCGAGTCGGATTGAGCCGGGTGTGGACGACATACGGATTGCGATGCCGGGCATCGACACACTTCCGGAAGTCGCGTGTTCGACCTTAACCAGCATGCCAGCTTCGTCCAGGTAACCATCCTGAACGACCTCATCAATGGTGTTGACCGGGCCTGCTGGAACGTCGCGCTCGAGCAGGCGCGCAATCCATACGTCACGGGTGCTCTCACGAAAGCGCGCGGCAATGAGAGCAATCAGCTCGGTGCGGTTTTCGATTCGCTTGGCGTTGCTGACGAAACGCGGATCTTGGACCCATTCGAGCCTCTCAAGGGCTTCGCAGAACGCCTTCCAGAACTTGTTGTTCACCACCGCTGCGTTCAGATAGAGGCCGTCGCTCGTACCGAATGTTCCGTAAGGCACTATCTGTGGGTGCAGGTCTTCCGGAACGCGTCGCGTTGGTACGCTGCCGGTGTTCAAGTAAATCGCGGCGAGCTGGCCGAGCAGCGCGAACGCTCCATCCATAAGCGACACACTCACCCGCTGACCTTGCCCGCTGGATCCGCGCGCAATGAGCGCCATCATGACGCCCATGGCGGCGTTGGTGCCCGCGGTTAGATCGACCAAATTTACGCCCGGCCGCAGCGGCGCGCGGCCCGGTTCGCCGGTCATACTCTGCAGACCGCTGACACCCGAGATCATCAGGTCGTAACCAGGCCGGTTCCCGTAACGGCTGTTTGGGTAGAACGCCGTGATCGAGCAGTAAATCAATCGCGGATTGCTTGCACGCAGCGCGTCACAGCCGAAGCCGAGTCGCTCCATGACGCCAGGCCGGAAATTTTCGATCAGTACGTCGACCGAGTTCGCCAGTGCTAGTAACGCTGCCTTGCCATCGACGGACTTGAGGTCGAGCGTCACGCTCTTCTTATTACGATTGACGCTGAGGAAGAAGACGCTCTCGTCTCCCATGAAAGGAGGCCCGAGCGCACGCAGCTCGTCGCCGCCGTTTGGCTCTTCGACTTTGATGACCTCGGCGCCGTAGTCGCCCAGCAGCATCGTGCAGTACGGCCCAGCGACCACCCGCGTCAGATCGAGCACGCGGATGCCCGCCAACGGACCTTCGTTCGGGGCAGCGGTCGACATTAGTGAGGACTGCTCGTCAGTGCAGCCACGATCGGGTCAAACGCTTCTGCGCCACGCAGGCGGGCCTGTTCGGGTGGCAGCGAGGCGAAGGGAAACGGAATGGCGACGATCGGCAGACTGGGAATGCCAAGCATCGTCGCCTGCTTCATACCGGCATCTACAAATCCGGATGTGCAGATCGTAGCGGTAGGGATGCCTAGTCGCTCTATCTGTGCCATGTCATGCAGACTGCACGACACGCACGACCCTCAATCTCCTACCGCTGTGACCACCCCGTCATATTTTTTCAGCGACTCGATGATGTGCGGCTCGGCGAAGCGCGTGTAGGTTTTCTTCTTTATCAGCTCAATCTGGCAGGCGAAATCGCGCTTGAGGCGCTCGCCGACTTCCACAAGCAAATATTCGGCGTTGTGTTTAATGTTGTCGAGCAAGGCAATGCGCTTGCCCTGAAGGCTATCGAGACGCGCGGCTCCGTTCTGCGCCGCTGAAACGTGCTCGGCGCTCGGATCTATAAGAGTTATGGGCATAAAGTCTCCTCTGTCTCAAGTAACAGCATTACTCCACCGCAACGGTGACTGATGGCGTGGCCCAGCCCGGTAGGAATGCGGTGTGCCGACCCGTGCCGCCCGCCACAACCACCGTTATCTCGCTCGGGCGGCGGACCATTGGCACCATTTCATTTTCGTCTTCGCGGTTCACCCAGCGTGGCCAGAAGTTTCGGTTTACTTCACGGCCGTAGAGACCACCGAGTTTGACGAGACGCACAGGCTTGCGCGCCTTCTCATAAAGATACTCCTTGAAGTGCTGCTTGCTCCAACCATCGCGCGCGATCGTCTCAGCATGGCTGGGGCAGAGAACGACCATCACTTCGCCTTGAGCGTAAAACATGTTCTTGCCCAGCGTCGCCATCGTGTCGGCAATCGTGAATGACAGATCCTGAGCGTTCTGGCTCGCCTGATTGTTCACATTGTGTGGAGCCTCACAGCCGAAGACCGTGACCGCGCTCTGCTCACGCTTGAAGCCGCGCTCCACATGCAGCGGATCCCATGGACTCTGCTCCTCGTTCTCCGCTATGCAGTAAGTGTATTTGCCGGGATGTCCGAGCGTCGCTTTATCCGTGACGCCGGGAATTGCACCGCCGATGTTCGTTAGGATGAGCTTCACCGCCCGTCCGATCGTCGCGTTCGCCCGGTTGCCCTGTCCGAAGACGTTAGCACCACTGTTCATTTGGAGTTCGATACGCGCCGGGCCATTGACTACTACGAGAGGCGTTGAAAGATGTGTCGAACACTGCATGCCGTTTAGATTCATGACGGGATTGGTCATGGCCTTCACCGCGGCGATCACCACTGGTAGATAAGTCGGCAGGCAACCCGCCATTACGCAGTTGGCTGCGATCTTCTCGACTGTGGCATCACCCCATGCAGGTGCAACCTTTGCAATCAGCGTCGACGGCGCAAGGGTCGTGGCAGCTAGCATCCCTGCGACGCGCTCTTCTGTGGGCGGGATGACGGGCAAGCCGTCGGTCCAGCCTTTGTCATAGCAAAACTGAAATGTATCGTCCGCATCGGCAATCGAATGGCGTGCAGCTGCTCCCATGTCTCAGGCTCTCTACGCTTTAACTATGTTGTTCAGCAAAAGGATCGCAGGCCGTAGCCGATCGGCGGCCACATAGCGTCCTTGAATCTGAGGATGAACACGCGGCCACATACTTCGCACTCCTGCCCGATCACGGTTAATCCGACTACTCGGCCTTGATGCCCGCAGTGGTAATGATGGGCCCCCACTTACGGCGCTCGGCGCGACCGAACTCGGCTAGCTGCTCTGGGGTACCGCCTCCGCGTTCGAAACCCAACGAGAGCAACTTCTGGCGCGTCTCGGGCTGCGCCATGATTTTTTGCATTTCGGCGTTCAGCAACTGAATGATCGCGGTCGGAGTGCCCTTGGGCGCGTAGAGCGCGTTCCATGCAAGCACCTCGAAGCCCGGCATGCCTTGCTCGGCGACGGGCTTCACTCCCGGCAGAAGCTCGCTAGGTTTCAGCGAAGTCACCCCGATCGCCTTGAGCTTGCCGCTTTCAATCAGCGGGCGCGATGCGGTAACGGTATCGATGGTCAACGGTATTTGCCCACCCATCACTTCGGTCATCGAACTTGCCGATCCCTTGTACGGAACACCGAACAGCGGTGCGTTGCTGCGCTCCTTCAGAAATTCAAATACGAGACGGGCTGTAGTGCTCGGCAGTGCGATGTCGGCTGACTTGGGCTTTGCGGTCGCGGTGGCCACCAGCTCTGAAATCGAGTTGATCGGTACCGTCGGACTCGCCGAGATGACCATAGGAAAGGTGCCGGTCAGGATGATCGGCTCGAAGTCCTTTTCCGGATCGAAGCCGATGTTGGCGTACAAGAACTGATTGACGCCGTGCGTGGCATTGGTGCCCATCGTCAGCGTGTAACCGTCGGCAGGAGCGCGCGCGGCCGCCATGGTTCCGAGATTGGCGCCAGCTCCGGGGCGGTTATCGACGAAAAAGTTCTGCCCCATGCTTTTGGACAGTTGCTCTGCGATGTAGCGCGTCGCTACATCCGTTCCCTGACCGGCCTGATAAGCAACGATGATGCGTACCGGTTTATTCGGATAGGCCTGCGCAGCAACGCTACCTGTCAATGCCGCACCGATCACGGCGGCGGCGACGTACTTCAGCGATCTCATTTGTTGTCTCCTATTTGTACTTCAACAGCGGTCTCTGCATGCTCGTCGAAACGCGGCGGCCGGCGTCCCGGTTGGCCAGGTGTGACAGAAAGTTTCACGGGTATACCTATTCCTCGATAGTCGTCATCGTTAACTCGCATCTCACGATGAGCGACGTGCGGCTGAGAAAACGCCTGTGGCACCGAATGAACCGGGCCGGCCGGTACTCCCTTTGCCATCAACTCGCGGCAAAGCGCTTCGACCGGTAGCGACGCGAGTGTGTGTTCGAGCTCGCTGCGTAGCGCTACGACGTTCTGCACGCGCAACGCATTCGTCGCGAAGCGCGGATCGCTGAGCAGATCGGCGCGACGAATGTGCTCGCACAGCCGGCGAAACTGTCCGTCATTAACGACGCCGAGAAACAGCTCGCCCTCGAGACCCTTGAACTTGTCGTACGGGCTTATGTTCGGATGCGCGTTACCGAGAAGTCCGGGCGTGCGGTCCGAGTAAAACCAGTTGGCCGCATGTGGAACAAGCAGGCTCAACGCCGCATCGAACAAGGTGGCTTCTACCTTCTGACCTTTGCCGGTGTGCGAGCGTACATACAGCGCCATCAGAATTCCGGTCAGCGCGGTGTAGCTTGTCAGGTGATCAACGACAGGAACACCCATTCGCATCGGCCCCGACTCGGGGGTCCCATTGATACTCATCAAGCCGCACATCGCCTGTAATACCGCGTCGTAACCGGGCAATCCGCCTAGCGGACCGTCAGCGCCAAAGCCGGTGATGCTGCAGTAGATCAGTCGTGGATCGCCACGTGACAGCGTCTCGTAGTCGAGACCCCAGCGCTTGGTAGTTCCCGGCAGAAAGTTCTCCACCAGCACATCGGCGTCCTCGAGCAGCCGCTCGAGTGCTGCGCGCCCGGCCGTGCTCGACAAATCGAGACTCACTGCGCGCTTGCCGCGGTTGACGGACGAAAAATACGCCGCGTCGCCGTCGGGAGTAAACGGCGGTCCGAGCAAACGCGTCTCGTCGCCGGACGGTGGCTCCACCTTGATGACGTCGGCGCCATGATCGGCCAGCATCTGCGTACACAGAGGGCCTGCGAGTACGCGCGAAAGGTCGACCACCCGCACGCCCGCCAAAGCACCGGAGAGCTTGCGGTCAAGCGCTGGCGTCGGTTCACTCATCCTTCACCTACGCGCCGACAACTCCACGATGCCGGAGCCGACGACCGATAACTCGTCGTCCTGATTGTGACCTTCCTGTTCGATCTCGACCAGGTGCCGACCGTCCTCGACGAACTTTCGCTTGACCTTGCCTTTGATGAATAGCAGATCGCCCTCGGGGTTGTGACGGCGAACCTTGCAGTGGGCGCTGCGCAGAAATCCGGCGTCACTCATCCAGTTGGTCAAGTGGTGTGTCAACCACGAACAGCGCTCGGGGCCGTAGTCGTACGCGCCTGGTGCGCCGACTTCGAGTGCAAATTCCTCTTCCCAATGGACGCGCTCGGGCACGTCGGGAATACCGAAGCGGTTCTTGATGCCAGCACCCGGATGCGCATCGATCAGTTTCCATGCGAGCTTGTTCGCACGGATATACAACCCACCCCAGCCTTGCGCGTAAGCAATGAAGCCGGTCACGGTCATCGGACCTTTGAACATCACCGGAAGTGCTTCGCCTTCCTTCACGTCATCCCAGTAGCGCGGATTCGCGCCGCGGACCGGCTCATTCGCGTACAGCTTGTACCCTTCTTCGAGCTCGGCGTCGGTGTAGCGGCGCGGTTCGCGCGCACGAACTTCTTTGTACTTGGTTCCTTTTTCGCGCGCATGGTCGCGCTCGGTGCGGAAGCACCAGCTGTCAGCATCGGCCACTTTGTCGCCGTGCTGGTTGTAGAAGTCGACGTGATAAATCTGCTGAACCGCGCGGCCAGCGAAGCGCGTCTGGTGCTCGATCAATTCCTTCAGACTTGCCTCGGTCGAGATCACGTCGTTGCGTTGCACTGGCTTGTGCCAATTCCAGTCGGCACCCGACCACATCGCATGCACGCCTGGAAGCCCGCCGACGTATCCCGAGATGATGCGGCTGGTGGCAAACAGGAAGCTCGGAAGCGCGACGATGCCGCCGTGTTGCGTCTTCGCCGCGTAGTCGGGATCGCACCAGAGCGGGTTGTCGTCGCCGATGCCGTGCGCATAGTGGCGAATGTTGTCGCGCGTGGCTTCGTAGCACCACGGCTCGATCGAACCTGTCACCGCCTGACCGATACGGCCGCGCAGGTCGTCGAGACCCTTTTCGGTGATCTTCGGGAATTCGCGGGGGGTGATTTTTCTTGTAGGTGTGAGAACTTCCATTTTGTCTCCTCAATCGTGAATTTAGTAAGGGGCAGCGTCTGCAGAGGCCGCAAGTGCGGAGAGTTCGCGCTCGCGCAGGACTTTGCGGTGCACCTTGCCCGCGGGGGTCTTGGGCAGCTCAGCGACAAATGCAACGTGGCGCGGATACTCGTGTGCGGCAAGTCGCGAGCGCACCAGCTGCTGTATTTCTTCGACAAACGCATCGTCACCGGCGCGCGATGCGACAACGAACGCTTTGACGACCTGCCCACGCAGCGCGTCGGGAACACCGATCGCCGCGGCCTCCTGCACCTGCGGGTGCTTCAGGATCGCGTCTTCGATTTCAACCGCGCTCATCGTCCAGCCGGCGGAGATGATCACATCGTCGGCACGGCCTGCGTGATAAAAATAGTCGTCCTCGTCGATGCGGCCGAGGTCCTTGGTGGGAATCCAGGCATCGCGCCGCCACACCTTGAGCTCACCGATAACTCCGGGCGCGCACGGAGCTCCGTTCGCGTCCTGTACCTGAACCTTGCCACCGGGGATCGGCTTTCCAAGCGAGCCGGGCTTCACCGTGAAGTCTTCTGCGCCGGGATAGTTGACCAGGATCACGCCGATTTCCGTGGTTCCGTACATGCTGCATACCGGATGCCCGAAGACCGACTCTGCAAACGTCGAGGTCTCGCTATCGATCGGCTCGCCGGTGAAAGAAAGTTTGTCGAGAAAATACGTGTAGTTCGACGCGGCGCCCGAGTTGCGCATCATCCGGTAATGAGTCGCGGCGGCTGACAGATTGGTAGAACGATGATCGTGCAGCGCGCGTAGCAACCGTTCGGCGTTGAACTTGCCCGAGAAAGCACCGATCGTGATACCGAGCGCTAGAGGGGCGAGTGTTCCGTGCCACAGCCCATGTCCCCATGCAGGCGACGACGGACAAAAGAATCGATCGCCGGGGCGTAGCCCTGTCCCATACAACGCGGCCAGCATCAATGTGACGATCGCGCGGTGCGAATGCTTGACCGCTTCCGGCAGCTCGCGCGTAGTGCCGGACGTGTATTGAAAAATGGCCACGTCGTCGGCGCGCGTCGCCGGCGTGAAGTGATCGCTGTACCCGGCCAACTCAGCGAGGAATTGGTCGTTCGCGACGACCACCTTCACGGTGCCGAGGCCTTGCGCCAGCGGCGCCTTCTCGGCATTGGTGATCAGCAGCCGCGGCGCGCAGTCCTGCACGCGCAGACGAATCCCGTCGGGACCGAACAGCGTGAACAGCGGCACTGCGATCGCACCGCATTTGATTGCTCCGAAAATCGCGACATAAAAAGCGCGCGACGGCTCCAGCATCACGGCGACCCGATCCCCGGGTTTGATTCCCTGCGCCGCCAGATAGTGGGCAAATTGTGCTGATTCACGCGCGATCTGCTGAAACGTCAGCAGCTCGTCGCGCCCATCGGCGTGCGCCAGGATCACCGCGACGCGACCGTCTGAGACGTGACGATCAATGCATTCGTGCGCGATGTTCAGGCGAGTGCGATCGCCGTCGAACAGCTCCCACAGCTTGTCGGGAGTGCAGTGCTGCTGCGCGTCCGCGTAGGACGTGTATTCGGTGAGCTTGGCCACGTTCGTTCTTACGAAAGTATTTGCAAATGATCGGCGAGTTGAATACAGTTGTCAAATACATTCATTGTTTGTACTAATACAACTGCACGTGAGCATGCGAGCATCAACGGCCAGGATTCAGAAGACGGCAAGCAAGACGCCTGCAGTCGCTGCCCAAACACCGCGGGTTCGCCCCGTGCCGGCAGTCAGCCGATCGATCGCGATCCTGCGTTTACTCGGCAAGACTCCCGCACCGCTGGGCGTCAAAGCGATCGCACAATCGCTCGGCATGGTGACCAGCACCTGCCTTCACATCCTGCGCGTGCTGGTGCAGGAGCAGCTGGTGTCGGTCGACGCCGACACCAAGCGCTACAGACTCGGCGTCGGCATGCTTTCGCTGGCGCGCAGCGTGATCGAGCGCAATAGCTTTGCGAACGTGGCGCAGCCCGTGCTCGATCGGCTGTCGCGAGAGTGGAGCGTGACTGCGATCGGCGTGGAAGTCACGGGACTCGATCACATGACCGTCGTTACGCTTTCACGCTCACAGATGCCGTTCAGCCTGCATCTGGACGTCGGCAGCCGGTTTCCGGCGCTGATCAGCGCAACCGGACGCCTGATCGCTGCGTTCAGCGACCGGCCGTGGAGCGAGATCGAACAGGGGTTCAAGCGATTGCGCTGGCAGAACGCGCCGGCGTTGAAGACGTGGCGCGCCGAGGTCGAAGCGGTTCGCCGCAAGGGCTACAGCATTGATCGCGGCAACTACATCAACGGCGTCACGATCGTCGCAGTGCCGCTGTTCGATGCGTCGAATCGCGTCGGGCACGCGATCGTCGCGGCGGGCGTTGCCAATCAGCTCGACGGCCCACGCAGCATTTCGCTCGCCAAGCACATGCAGGTTGAAGCGCAGTCCCTGTCCGAATCGGTAATTGCGAACAGCTGATGGACATTGTCGATCTAAGCACTTCAGGTTGGAAACCACGCACGCTCGACGGATTCATCGGAAGCGTCGGGCCGCTATGGACACGCAAGGAGAACGATTCCTGGGCCTATGGATTCGTTTCGACATCACAGCACATCAATCCGGCCGGCATTGTCCATGGCGGATTGCTGATGACGCTGATCGACCACGCGCTCAGCGCCATTGCGTGGGAGGACGCGGGCCGCCGGCCATGCGTAACGATTCAGATCGACGTGCGCTTTCTGACCGCAGTCCGTCCGCAAACGCTGATCGAAGCGCGCGGGCGCGTTGTTCGGCGCACCGCAGCCCTATCCTTTACTGACGGCAACCTAACTGTTGGTGCGGAAGTCGTGGCGACGGCGAGCGCGATTCTGAAAATCCTGTGAGTGGTGCGGGCCGCTGCCGTTGCCAGTTCGCGTGCGACGTACAGTAGCGACAACGCCCGAAATAAACGGAGACAACTCATGAAGACGTATCGCATCGCAACCATCCCCGGAGACGGAATCGGCAAGGAGGTTGTACCTGCCGGTCAGAAAGTGATGGAAGCGCTCGCCACATCCAGCAAGGCCTTCAGTTTCGAGTTTGAGAACTTCGACTGGGGCGCCGACTACTATCGGAAGCAAGGCGTCATGATGCCCGACGATGGGTTGAATGCGTTGCGAGACAAGGATGCGATTCTCTTCGGGTCTGCTGGCGACCCGCACGTTCCCGATCACATCACGCTGTGGGGCCTGCGCCTGAAGAT
>JBGSWX010000319.1:0-4597 GCA_041751695.1 Burkholderiaceae bacterium
GACGTGCTGGGCGCCGGCGGCGGCTGGGCAAAGACGATTCTGCATAACCTCAAGCTGGCTGAAATGTTCGTCGAGTTCTTCAGCCGCGACGACAGCTTCGCGCTCGGCGTGTGCAACGGCTGCCAAATGATGAGCCGATTAAAGGCGCTGATTCCGGGCGCGCGGCACTGGCCGCGTTTTGAGCGCAATGCTTCGGAGCAGTACGAAGGCAGGCTGGTGCAGGTCGAAGTTACGCAGTCGGCATCGTTGTTCTTTGCCGGGATGGCAGGCAGCGTCGTGCCGATCGCGAACGCGCATGGCGAGGGCAGGGCCGTGTTCGACAGCGCCGTGCAGCAAAATGGAGCGAGCGTTGCGATGCGCTACGTCGACTCAAAGCATCGCGCGACCGATGCGTATCCGTACAACCCTAACGGCTCGCCCACAGGCATCTGCGCGCTCACCACGGCCGATGGCCGCTTCACGATCGTGATGCCACACCCGGAGCGCGTCTTTCGTACAGTGCAGATGTCGTGGCAACCACCAGGGCTCGGCGAAGATTCGCCGTGGATGCGCATGTTTCGCAACGCGCGGCGCTGGGTCGGCTAGCGCGGTCGTCTTCGCATCACGGCTCGGCCTTGACGCCCGCAGTCGTGATGACCTTCGCCCACTTCGCGATCTCGTCGTTGAGGAACTTTGCGGCCTGCTCGGGCGAACCGCCGCTCGGCTCGATGCCGAGTTGCTCGAAGCGAGCCCTCAAATCCGCGGAGCCGATTGCCTTCGCGGTCTCGGCAGACAGGCGATTGACGATCTCGCGCGGCGTGCCGGCCGGCGCGAGGAACATCACCCACGTTGAAGATTCGATTGCGGGTCCGCCCGATTCGGCGATGGTCGGCACTTCAGCGGCGCCGCCAATGCGATGCGCCGAGAACATGCCGAGCGCCTTGATCTTACCGCCGCGCACATGCGGCATCAGCGTGCTGGGCACGTCTACCAGAATCTGGATATCGCCGCCGATCAAGCCTTGCAGCGCCGGTGCGGTGCCTTTGTAGGGAACGTGCACCATATCGACACCTGTCGTCTGCTTGAACAACTCGGTCGTCAGATGCGCGGCGGCACCGATGCCGCTCGACCCGAACGAAATCTTGCCGGGATTGGATTTCGCGTAAGCGATCAGCTCCTTGACATCCTTGGCAGGGAAGTTGTTATTCGCGGTCATGATCAACGGCGCGACACCCGCCAGCGAAATCGGAGTAAGGCTCTTCACCGGGTCGAACGGCAGCTTGCCGGCGTAAAGCGTGGCGTTGGCGGCATGCGCCGCGATGACGGTGACGATGGTGTAGCCATCGGGCGCCGCCTTCGCAACGAAGTCGGCGCCGATGATCGAGTTGGCTCCGGGTTTGTTCTCCACGACGACGGGCTGGCCGACTGCATCTTGAATCTTCTGCGTCACCAGCCGCGTCACGGTGTCGGTAATGCCGCCCGGCGTATAGGGGACGATCCATTTGATCGGCTTGTTCGGGTACTGCGCTTGCGCGGCGCCGGCGGCTGCCAGTGTGAGTGCTGCGAGGTTCTGCGCGATAAGACGCTTCCAGTTCGTCATCGGAATCTCCTCAAATTTGCGGTGGAGCTGGCGCCAGCGTACGCGCGTTGTTCACAATCCCCCGTTGATCACTGGCTTGCGCAGTTCCGTCATCGCGCCATATACGAGCCGCGCCCATCTGCTCGCGTTAGTAAATGTGCGCCTCATGGCATTGTCACCTCTTCTTAGAACCGAACGCTGGACTGAACCCCGGTACGTACGTCTATTGCGCGTGAAATAAAAAAGGGCGCCGCAGCGCCCTTGTTCTAAACGCGTCGTCCTTACTGGATCTTCGCGTTCTTGCGCAAGCCCTCGACGAACGCCTGCGCGCGCTGCTGTTGCAGCCCCTCACGAATTTGCGGGGTGACTTGTTCCAGCGGCGGAAACTGAGTGTCGCGAGTGTCTTCTAGCCGGATCACGTGCCAGCCGAATTGCGTCTGCACGGGAGTGTCGGTCATCTGACCCTTGGTCAGCTTGGTCAATGCGTCAGAAAAAGGTTTGACATAGGAATCGGGTGCGGCCCAATCGAGGTCACCGCCGTTCTTGGCAGAGCCGGTATCTTTCGAACCCTTTGCGAGGTCCTCGAACTTCGCACCCTTTTTCAGCTGCTCGGTGATCGCTTTGGCCTCGTCTTCCTTCTCGACCAGGATATGGCGAGCGCGATACTCCTTGCCGCCGACCTTGGCCTTCTGCGCTTCATACGCGGCCTTGATCTGCGCGTCGGTCACGGGCGCTTTCTCGACTTCGTCACGCAACAGCGCTTGAATCAGCGTGTTCTGGCGCTGCACGTCGAGCATGAACTTGACGTCAGCTTTCTCGGCGACGCCGCGCCGCTGCGCTTCCTGCAGCAGGATTTCATTCTGGATCAACCGATCCTTGACCTGCTTGCGCAGCTCGGGGGAGTCGGGTTGGCCCTGCTTGGTGAGCTCCTTGACCCACGCGTCTTCGCGCGCCTTGGAGATCGGCTTGTTGTTCACCACCGCGACGTTCTGCGCCACGGCGATACCGCTTGCGAGCACGAGCGCAGCTACAAGGACGGTGCGTTTGATCGTTCGTTCACGTTGCATAGGGATGCTCAATTTCCAGAAGAAGAGTGTTCGAAATTCGGGAAACCCGGAGTGGCTGCCCGTTCGACCTCGTCGGGTGCCTGCAGGTTCATCGCGAGCGCATGAATTTCACGCTGCATTAATTCAGCCAAAAGATCATACACGAGCCGATGCCGCGCAAGCTTGGATTGACCGGCAAATCGGGCGCTTATCAGGCGCAATTGGTAGTGCCCGCCGCCGCTCGCGGCTCCCGCATGCCCGCGATGCGCAGCGCTGTCGTCAATGACTTCGATTGCCAGTGGCTCGAGCGCCGCCAGGCGCGTTGTGATCTTCTCGATCATGTTTTCAGGCATCGGTCGCCTCCTTCAAGTGCCGGCTCATATAGATGCCGAGGACGAGCACGAACGCAAACGTCAGCCCGATCAGCCCGAACGTCTTGAAATCGACCCATTGTTCGGTCGTGTAGCGATACGCGACGTACAGATTGGCGGCGCCGAGGAATGCAAAGAATCCCGACCAGAGCCACAGCATCCGATCCCACACCGGAGCGGACAGCGGCAACTCGGAGCCCAGCAGCGCGGAGAGCAGATTGCGCCGAAATAAAACGCGGCCCCCCACAAGAATCGCGGCGAAGCTCCAGTACAGCAGGCTGGGCTTCCACTTGATAAACATTTCATTCTGCAGCCAGATCGTCATGCCGCCGAAGGCGATGATCAGGATGGCCGAGAGCCACAGCATCGGCTTCACCGGCCGTTTGCGCGCCAGTAACCAGCCGACTTGAATCAGCGTGGCGATAATCGCAATCGTTGTCGCCAGAATCACCGCGATCAGATCGGGAAACGTCGCCGTCGCGGTGACCGGGCCAAAGACAGCGGCGACCAATGCCGCCGATTGTTCGGGAAAGCTCTTGCCGATCCGGTACGCGATAAAAAACGCGGCGACCGGAAATAGATCAAATAACAGCTTCACGTCTTGTCGATCTTCTGCGGCTCGAACTTCAGCGACGCCGAATTGATGCAGTAGCGCAGCCCGGTCGGCGGCGGGCCGTCGGGAAAGACATGGCCCAGGTGCGCGTCACACACGTTGCAGATGATCTCGGTGCGCGTCATGCCGTAGGTGGTGTCGCGCTCTTCGCGCACGTTGGCGGGGTCGAGCGCCTTGAAGTAACTCGGCCAGCCGCAGCCCGAATCGAACTTGGTGTCCGACGCGAACAGCGGCGTGCCGCAGCACACACAGCGGTAAATGCCTTCTTCGTTGTGATCCCAGTACTGGCCGGTGAATGCGCGCTCGGTTCCTTTCTGGCGCGCGACTGCATACTGCTCCGGCGACAGTTGCTGCTTCCAGTCGGCCTTTGATTTATTCACTTTCAGTGTTTCGTTGGGCATTATCATCCTCAGGAAGAACAAGACAGTTCGAGCGTCTTCGCCCAGTCGGGCGGCTCTTGCGCATACGCATCGAACTCGGGCTGTTCGTCGTACGGCCGCTCGAGAACTTTCAGCAGATGCGCAACGTCGGAATAGTCGCCGCCGCGCGCCTGACGGATTGCGGTTTCTGCCAGATAGTTGCGCAGAACGTACTTGGGGTTAACGCGGTTCATTCGCTGCGCGCGCTCGGCGTCAACCGAGTTTTCAGCGCGCAGCCTGGCACGATAGCGTTCGGCCCAGGCGTCGAATGCTGCGCGGTCGATTATCAGATCGCGCACGTGGTCGCTGCCATCCACCTTGAGGCCCGATAGCGCGCGCCAGAAAATCGTCCAGTCGGCGTGGGTTGCCTGCAACAACTCCATCACGCCGCTGATCAGCGACTCGTCGTCGGACTGCTGAGTAGCGAGCCCAAGTTTCGCGCGAAACACGGCGTCGATCGCCGTCGAGTACTCATCGAGAAACGCGTCGATTGCGGTCTTGGTCGCCTCAACATCTTCGGTCAGCGCGACCAGCGCCTGGCCCAGCGCATACAGGTTCCAGTGCGCTATCTGCGGCTGCATGTTGTACGC
>JBGSWX010000320.1:0-8026 GCA_041751695.1 Burkholderiaceae bacterium
CAGCCGACTCATCCCACCCCCGCCGCGCGCCTGGCGGTGGTCGAGTCCGCTCCGCGTCGCGTCGCGAAAAAGCCGCGCGCGAGCGGCGTGGCCAGACTGTTCGTGGTGGATACCAACGTGCTGCTGCACGATCCGACCAGCCTGTTTCGCTTCGAGGAACACGACGTGTTCCTGCCGATGATGACGTTGGAGGAGCTCGACTCGAACAAGAAAGGCATGTCTGAAGTTGCACGCAGCGCGCGCCAGGTCTCGCGCACGCTCGACTCGTTGGTCGCAGCGTGCAAGACGCCGATCGAAGACGGCATTCCGCTGTCGGCACTCGGCAACAAGGACGCCGCCGGCCGTTTGTTTTTTCAAACGCAGGCGCTGGAGGCCACGCTGCCAGCGAGTCTGCCAGCAGGCAAAGCGGACAACCAGATACTCGGCGTGGTGCGTGGACTGAAGGACTTGCACACGGCGCGCGACGTCGCGTTGGTATCCAAAGACATCAACATGCGCGTCAAGGCGCGCGTGCTCGGGCTGCCGGCGGAGGATTACACCAACGACAAGGTGCTCGAAGACACCGACCTTCTGTACACCGGCGTGCAGCAGTTGCCGGCGAGCTTCTGGGACAAGAACGGCAAGGGCATGGAGTCGTGGCAGCACGGCGGCTTCACCTACTACCGAATCAACGGGCCGATCGTCGCCGGGCTGCTGGTCAATCAGTTCGTCTATCTGGAAAACGGCACGACGTTTTACGCGCAGGTGCGCGAGATCCGAGGCAAGTCAGGCGTGCTGCGCGTTCTGCGCGATTACACACACGCGAAGAATGCGGTGTGGGGCATCATCGCGCGCAACCGCGAACAGAGCTTCGCGTTGAATCTGTTGATGGACCCCGAATGTGACTTCGTCACGATGATCGGCCAGGCGGGCACCGGCAAGACGCTGCTGGCGCTCGCAGCGGGGCTGTCGCAAACGCTGGAGACAAAGCGTTTCTCGGAAATCATCGTTACGCGCGCCACCGTGCCGGTCGGCGACGACATCGGCTTCCTCCCCGGCACCGAGGAAGAAAAAATGGCGCCGTGGATGGGTGCGCTCGAAGACAACCTCGAAGTGCTGAACAAGACCGACGACAGCGCCGGCGAATGGGGCCGCGCGGGGACCAACGATCTGATCCGCACGCGCATCCGCATCAAGTCGCTCAACTTCATGCGCGGCCGAACGTTCATCAGCAAATATCTGATCATCGACGAGGCACAGAACCTGACGCCGAAGCAGATGAAGACGCTGGTCACGCGCGCGGGCCCGGGCACCAAGGTCATCTGCCTCGGCAACATCGCGCAGATCGACACGCCCTATTTGACCGAGGGCTCGTCGGGCCTGACCTATGTGGTCGATCGGTTCAAGGGCTGGCTGCACTCGGGGCATGTAACGCTACAGCGTGGAGAACGCTCGCGTTTGGCCGACCACGCCGCCGAAATCTTGTAGCGTTTAACCTCGCCGCGGAATGAGCGTGGCCGGTGAGTTCGCAATTGCGCCGCCCGTCGAGCCGATGCTCGCGAAGCTCGCAGATGAGTTGCCCGCAGCGCCGACGTTCTTGTTCGAGCCCAAATGGGACGGATTTCGCGCGATCGTTTTTCGCGGCGCGTCCGACGTGTACATCCAGAGTCGTGATCTGCGGCCGCTCGATCGGTACTTCCCCGAATTGCACGACGTCCTGTTGCAGAGGCTGCCCGCCGGTTGCGTGATCGACGGTGAAATCGTTATCGCAACGCCGGCCGGTCTGGACTTCGACGCGCTGCAGATGCGGCTGCATCCGGCCGCTTCGCGTGTTGCGAAGCTGGCGCTCGACACGCCTTCGTCATTTGTCG
The DNA here is from genome assembly GCA_041751695.1 of Burkholderiaceae bacterium. Taxonomy (GTDB): domain Bacteria; phylum Pseudomonadota; class Gammaproteobacteria; order Burkholderiales; family Burkholderiaceae_F; genus JACCZX01. Next base: position 1,851 of record JBGSWX010000320.1, read on the forward strand.
CATTCGACGTGCTCGCGATCGACGGGCGCAGCGTCATGAACGCGGCGCAGATCGAGCGCCGTGCGCTGCTGCAGCGACAGTTCGCAAACGTCGAGCCGCCCATCTACCTCACTCCAATGACGCGCGATCGCGCTCTCGCCGTGCGGTGGCTCGACGACTTCGAGGGCGCGGGCCTGGACGGCGTGATCGCGAAGCCCGCAGATATTCCCTACGAGCCGGGCAAGCGCGTGCTGATCAAAGTGAAGCACGCGCGCACCGCCGACTGCGTCGTAGCCGGCTTCCGCTGGCACAAGAGCGGCAACGACCTCGTCGGGTCGTTGCTACTGGGCCTGTATGACGATCGCGATGTACTTCATCACGTCGGCGTCACGTCAGCGTTCACGATGGCGATACGCAGGCAACTCGCCGTGGACCTCGCTCCGCTGCGCACGAACGCGATTGAAAATCATCCGTGGCGCGATTGGTCCAATGCCGATGACGCTGCAACCACTCGCATGCCCGGCGCGCAGAGCCGATGGAGCGCCGGAAAGGATCTCGCGTGGGAGCCGCTGCGCATCGTGCGCGTGTGCGAGGTGAGATACGATCATCTGCAAGGAGACCGCTTTCGGCACGCGGCGATTTTTCGCAGATGGCGACCGGACAAGCCGCCGCGCGATTGTCGCTACGACCAGCTCGAAATCACGACGCCTTACGAGCTCGAGAGGGTTTTCGGCGCGGCGCGTCGTCGGCCTTGATGCGCGTGCGTCTGGGCTCGTCGTCCGGATCGAGCGGCTCTTGAAGCGGCCGAAGCTTTTCCGGCACGTTCTGAAGGTTTACGCGGATGCGCGTCCAGGTTGAAGACCGGCCGCGCATCGCGTCCACCAGCACGTCAGCCGGAGCAAGATGCGCAGCGGCTGCGGCGTGACGAACCTTCCAACGCTCCAACCCAGCGAGCGCGTCATCCTTGCGCTCGGCGCGTCCGATCTCAATCAGCAGATGCTTCGTCGCGCGGCGCGACGGCTGCACGCGCGGCGGCTCGCCGGGCTGCTTTTTGTATTGCGGCGGCCACGGCGCGTCGCCCAGGCCATCGCGTTCGTGCCGCTCGGACAAATCCAGCAGGCTCGACAGCGAACCGGCATGCCGGTCGATACCCACATGCAGATCGCCAAGCTGCGCGAAGCGTGCAGGCATCGTCGCGAGCGTGAAGTCGCCGAGCTCGCACGTCTCGACCTCGTCCCAATTCAGCGGAGCCGACACGCGTGCATCGGCCGTCGGCCGCACCGAGTACGCGGCAGCGACGGTGCGGTCCTTCGCGTTCTGGTTGTAGTCGATGAACACGCCGTGCCGCTCTTCCTTCCACCATTTGCTGGTCGCAATGGCGGGTGCGCGTCGCTCTACTTCACGCGCCAGCGCAAGCGCCGCGCGGCGCACTTCGTCGAACGACCAGCGTCTCTCGATGCGCACGTAGACGTGCATGCCGCGCGAGCCCGAAGTCTTCGGCCAGCCGAGAAGCCCGAAGTCCGTCAGCGTCGCACGCACCACGTGGGCTACTTCGCGGATCTGCGCCCACGGCACGCCCGGCATCGGATCGAGATCCACACGCAGCTCGTCGGGGTGATCGAGATCGTCAGCTCGCACCGGGTGCGGATGCAGCTCGATGCACGCGAGATTGGCCATCCAGGCGAGTGCCGCCGCGTCGCGCGGCACTACTTCATCGGCGCTGTTACCCGAAGGAAAGCGCAGCGACACCACCTCGATCCACGCCGGCCGCGTCTCGGGCGCGCGCTTCTGAAAGAAGAAATCGCCTGCGATGCCGTTCGGATAACGCACCAGCACGTTGGGCCGTCCACCCGCCCCACGCAAAGCTCCTTCCTGCACAGCGAGGTAGTACCGCACGAGATCGAGTTTGGTGTATCCCGAAGCTGGAAAAAGTACTTTCTGAGGATTCGAAATCGAGACTTCGCGGCCGCCGATCGACAAAACCCCTCGTGCCGCGGTTCGTTCGCCGGAAGAAGCGGATCGCGTCGTCAACGATGCTCCTTGCGGATGACGAGTTTCAGGCCCGACCACACCTCATCGATAGCACAGACCTTCACGTCGACCAGGCCCAGCGGCAGCGCGAGCTCGCGCACGGTGTCCTCGGTGATGTCGGTGGGAACGTTCGCCGATTTCTTCGGCCACGAAACCCAGATTGTTCTGGTCGATTTCAGTCGCTGCCGGTAACGCACAAGCATGCGCTGCAGCTCTGTACGCCGCGTCGAGAAGACGTGAACAAGGTCGGTGGCGGATGAAATGCGCGAAGCGAAGTGGACTGCATTGGGCAGCGGATGCAGCAAAGCCAGGTACCCACCGGGCGCGCCAACGAGGAGCACATGGCTTCCTTCCTTGATGCCCAGCTTCTTCGTCAAGGATGTTTTAGAGTAGCCGGCCATAGTTGGGCGAAAACGTACCGCGCTTACCGGAGCGCGCTCGGCATGTTTTCACGAAGCACTTCGCTATGGCGTTTCGCATCGACGCCGGCGTGCTGCTCACGCGCCAACAAATGCCTCGCCGCAAAGGAAAACAGAGCGTCGGTGGTAGCTTTTTCGACGCGCCCTCCCAACTTCGCTGCAGCGTCAACCAATGGCCATGATTCCGGACTGTGCCGCAGCTCTGGAAACTGCTCAATCAACTCGCGGCGCCAAGGTTCCATGAGAGCTAACGTCTGAGTTGAGCCGCGCTCGCAGAGCGTCGGCTCTCCAACGAAATGTTAGGCATCTGCCTTCACCCTTCTTCGAATGGCCCCTACCACGACCACGGTACCTACGAGCGCAACTGTGATGAGTGCAGCGTTAATCGTTGCGCCATAGACGGTGTACCAAACGCCTATGCTGTCACAGTGGTTCAAATGTTCGCAGTATCGAATGCCCGCGAAATTGAGAGTGAACGCGATCCCGAATGCAACGAGACAAACCGCTAGGATTCTTCTCCGCTTCACGACGCCTCAGAGCTGATGCCTAACGTCAGAATTAACCGGCTGGCGCGGCTAAATCGCGCCAGCCCGTGTTCAATGAAAAGTTAGGCACTTACAATAATTCGACCCTGGCCTCTTTTGATCCTGGCCCCTTTAATCTAGCGCGAAGGCTTCTTCATCATGCGCGCGTGGCCGGCAGCGAGTTCGCCCTTGGTCAGGAAGCCGTCCTTGTCTGTGTCCATCTTCTCGAACATGGCGCGGGAGCCGACAGCATGCTCCTCGATTGTGAGGACTCCGTCGCCATCTGTGTCGACCACTTTGATCTTGTCGGCCGCGGTCATGTTCGATTTCGTGGCCTTCCTGCCGGTGACGCGCTGATGGGCGGCTTCCATTTCGGCCGCCGTTACCTTGCCGTCCTTGTTCCCATCCATCGTGTCGAACATTTGCTTCGCCCCCGCGGCATGCTCGTCGGCGGAGATCTTGCCGTCCTTGTTCGTGTCCATCTTTATGACCTCCGCGTTGGCCGTAGCTGACTTGGACTCGGCTGCGAACGACGAAGCGAGCGTCAAGGCGCCCAGCATCACGATGCCACTGAAAGTACCTATGCGAAATGGTGCCATTGCATCTCCTTGTATCTCCTTGCAGGGTTGAAGCACAGAAAAGGCCTAACGTTTGAGCTCAGCCGCCTGCGAAGGCCGCAGGCCGTAGCACGTCGGCTGGAGCGAAGGGTTGGGCGGCGCTACGACGCGGTGAGTTGTTTTCTGGCAATCCATTCGGACGAATCGGGCGTGATGACAACGATGTCGATGGCGCCACCGATGGTTTTTTCTCGTGCCTGAAAGCGCATGGTGTCGATCGTGGCGCGGATGGCAAACCCGGCGAAGTCGATTGCGTCTTGAAGTGTGAAGAATTCGAACGGTATGCCGAACGTTGGAATCTGGCCGATGACCGCACCCTGAGCGTCAACAAGAGCGACATTCGCGGTAAGACGTTGAAAGACATCAATTTCCCCACCCCAGTAGGCGCCTTGCTGGCCAGATGGGTTTTGAATCGCCACCGCTGCGGCGGCGAGTTCGACGGTCACAACCTCCTGCTGCAATGTATTGCCCGTCTTACGGTAGCCGCATACATGAAACGATGTTTGCTGAATCACGCCTATGCCTTGAAAGTAGGCCAACAGGGCATCGGCTGTTTCCTTTGGAGGAAGTGGGTTGTTCTTTAGTTGCTCAATGATGAATGACTCGACGACGCCGGCAATCGGAGCGCCATTAACCGCCGCGACACCGTATGTGGAGATGCCAATATTGTTTGGTGTTAGGAAGAGCTTGCGTGCGCTGTCTGAGGAAGTTACCGAGACCGTGTGGGGTGGGGTGCCTGGGAGATTGCGCGAAAAGGCGAGTGTTAGTCGACTGTCAGCGGCCATCACGATGCCCTCGCGTGCGTACACGGTGACTACAAGCGACATGGTGAGCTCCGATGAGGATGCGCGACCTAACCGTTTGACATGAGCGGCGGCCGCACGATGGACGGGTTGGGCGTCATTCTGTACCCCTCGCCAGCGGGCCGAAGAAGCCAATGATGCGTTCGATCTTCGTGCCCTCTGATGCAATGAACGCGATGTCTAGGCCTTCCGGCAAGGCAGTGCCATCCGTTTGAACGACATGCCACGCAAACCGAGCGAGGCCGTGATGGACGTCCACTTTGCTCGTGCGCACCACCGCCGCGCCAGGGCGGCGCGCCTGAACCTTGGCGATGTGAGAGAGCAGTTCTTGCGCGTTTGCTGCGTGCACGGACGGATCGGTGTAGGTGGCGTCGGAAGCCCACACCGATGCGAGTAGCCCGACGCGGTTGCTGGCATCAGGCTCGGACCAAACTTCGCAATACCGATCTATGAGGGCTGAGACCTCCATTGCTGATGCTCCTGTGGCCTATGTGGGCAGCAACCTATGACGCCCAACGCTGCGCTGAGCCGCGCTCGAAGAGCGTCGGCTCCAGCAACGAGTTAAGTCGCGCGTCACGCATTGAGGCGTCTTTCACTGTAAGCAGTGCACAGCAAGACCCGCCAACCTTCACCGGTGCGGATGAGGTTGTAAGTCGTATTGAACTGCCAAGCAGGTTGACTGTTTGACCGCTCGATGTGCCACCGGACGTCAGCAATTGCGTACTGCTCACCTTGTTCGATGAAACGCTCGGGTTCGAAGCGGGCGTTCAAGTAGCCGTTAGCTTTATAGAGTTGGCACAACGCGACCATATTCTCGCGGATAGGCTCAAACGCGGGCCAATGCTCGTACCCGGTGTCAGAGGCAATGCCGGAAGGGACTGCGTAGAGCCGCGCAACTGCCTCACCGTCAAGAGCGTCGAACGCGTTGCGATATGCCTCGAAAAAGGCACGAATCTCCGTGGTCATAGTGAGCGACTTAACGCAACGCTGAGCCGCGCTCGTAGAGCGTCGGCTCGAGCAACGAGTTATGCACGGATGCCACGACGAAGCCGTGACAGTGCAAGGGTGGGGTCGTGCAGCACCAGCATGCCATCGCTGACAACGCGCTCGGTGCCCGCGTCGACAGGATGCAGCGCTGCCCAGGAGCGAGGAACGAATGTGAGTTCCAGTTCGCGACCAGCGTTGAGATGAGCGTGCAACGACCAGGCCACGCCATAGCGGCGAACCATACGACGACGCAACGACGAACCGAAGGCGCACGACGACAGCGAAGCTGCCCAGTGAGCGGATGCGCGCCGCGCTTTGGGCCGCGCGCTCAGGAAAAGAAAGTCAACGTCCGAGGCACGGCGAGCCGTGCCGCGTGCCCATGAGCCAACTACCGCAGCAGCACGCACGTCAGGTTGCCGCCGTGCCCAACGCGCGACGGCGAACAAGCTACGCGCGATACGAGTGGCTGCTATACGGGAGTAGTGCATAACGTATGAGTTGAGGCGGCGCTACTCAGCGCGCAGCGCTGAAACGCGTCCGCCCTCGAACGCACAGTTAGGCAGTGTCGTCTCGCCGCTTCATTTCGGCTTGAGCCCATCACGAAAGGCCGTCGCCTCAAGTTCGACCCGGACAGCGTCCGCGATAGGAATCACAGGACGTGCCTCGAACACAAAGGCAGGCAACATCGAGCAGAACTTGTGAACAGCCGCCGGCTCGTCGCAATCCAACTCCATGTACCCGCCCCAGTCACCCACGCGAATCACGAACAACCCGATCTTGAAATTGGCGGGTGCCTTCCACTGCGTGAACACCTCC